>DASTBR010000280.1:0-3483 GCA_035711945.1 Dehalococcoidia bacterium | reverse complement strand
GCGGCCTGCCATTGAAGGAGCGTTGCAGGGGGCGCGTGAACTCGTTGGAACCTAAGAACGCTCGACCCTAGATTAGGTTCGGGCTCTCTCGAGGGAGAGCCTTATTCTGTGCGCAGCACGGATCCTCGCGGCTGTAAGCATTCGAACCGAAGAAGGAGCTCACGACTATGGAGCTATGGCCGGTAATTCCGATTGCGGGATTTGGCGCCATGCTTTTTGCTTTCTGGCTGGCCCGCGACGTCCTGGGGCGGGACAAGGGCACGGAGGCTATGCAGGAGGTCGGCAGCCTGATCTTCGAGGGCGCGCAGGCCTTCCTCTTCAGGCAGTACCGGACGATTGCGCTACTGGCCGTCGTCACGGCGGTGGCGATCGGCGTGATCGTCGGCATCTTCGACGAGAGCTCTGAGGACGGGATCCTGACGGGCATTGCCTTCATTGCAGGCGCGCTCTGTTCGGGAATCGCGGGTTTCATCGGCATGTACATCGCCGTCCAGGCCAACACGCGCACGGCGTCGGCGGCTCAGCGCAGCCTGGGTGAGGCGGTCACGGTATCTCTGCGCGGCGGCGCGGTTTCAGGATTCCTGGTCGTCGCGCTCAGCCTGCTCGGCGTGAGCGCGATGTACATCATCTACAAGGAAGTCCTGGGCAAGGATATTGCCGAGACGCCTTTCCTCATCGTCGGTTTTGGATTCGGGGCCAGCTTCGTAGCCCTGTTCGCTCAGCTCGGTGGCGGTATTTACACCAAGGCTGCGGACGTTGGCGCGGACATCGTGGGCAAGGTCGAAGCCGGCATCCCGGAAGACGACCCCCGAAACCCCGCAGTGATCGCTGACCTGGTGGGAGACAACGTTGGCGACTGCGCTGGTCGTGGCGCGGACCTCTTCGAGTCGATGTCGGCCGAAAACATCGGCGCGATGATCCTGGGAGTCGCCATCTTCAAGGCAACGGGCGACGAGGAGTGGATTCTGTTCCCGCTGGTCCTGCGGTCCTTCGGCATCCTGGCGACGATGATCGGGCTGATCTCAATTCCGCTGTTCGCCCGCAACGAGCGGCGCGACGCGATGACGACGCTCAACTACGGGTACTACCTGCTGTCGATTCTGTCCGTCGGGCTGCTCGCCCTCGTGACCGCGGTGATGCTCGACGAGTGGCACCTCTTCTTCTTCTGCGGTGTGATCGGCATCGCCGTGGGCATTTCGGTGGTGTTCATAACGCAGTACTACACGGCAGGCGCGTGGCGACCGGTGAAGGAAATCGCTGACGCGTCACGTACCGGTCCGGCGACAAACGTGATATCTGGGACAGCGGTCGGATTGGAAACGACCTTCGCCACTGCCGTCGTAATCGCTATCGCGCTTGGCAGCGCCTTCTTCATCGGCAAGGAGAGCGGCCTGCCGAACGGCGGGGTCTATGGTACCGCGGTGGCGACGATGGGCATGTTGATGTCCGCCGCCTACATCCTGGCCATGGACACCTTCGGTCCGATCACTGATAACGCCGGCGGTATCACCGAGTATTCCGACGCGCCTCCCCAGGCTAGAGAGATCACAGATCGACTGGACGCCGTCGGCAACACGACCAAAGCCCTGACGAAAGGCTACGCCGTGGTGTCCGCCGGTCTGGCGGCGTTCTTGCTCTTCAGCGCGTTCCTTGACGAGGTTCGTGCAGAGCTGAGCGTCGAAGACCTGCAGGAGCTGAACGTGATCAACACCGAGGTCGTGGACGAGCTGGGTGTAGAGGTCCCCGAAGACCGCGAGGAGCTGGATCAGCTGGAAGAGCAGGCCTTCGCAGAGACAGGCGACTCGTTGCTCGACACGCTGCCGGTCAACCTCTCGAACGTCGAAACGTTTGTCGGCGGCCTTCTGGGAGCCATGCTCGTCTTCCTGTTCAGCTCACTGGCCATCCGCGCGGTCGGCAACGCTGCAGGCTCGATCATCGACGAAGTGAGGCGTCAGTTCAGGGACGATCCTGGCATCATGGCCGGGACTTCGCGTCCCAACTATGCACGCGCGGTGGACATCACGGCTGCGGCAGCCCTCAAGCAGATGGTGGCGCCGGGAATCCTGGCGGTCGGGCTGCCGATCGTCGTCGGTGTGGTCTTCCTTGTGCTGCGCGGCGGGAATGCCGGTTGGGAGTCGGTGGCCGGGGTGCTGATGGTGGGGACGATCGTGGGCATCCTGATGGCCACGTTCTTCAATAACTCGGGCGGCGCCTGGGATAACGCCAAGAAGTACATCGAGGCCGGCGACATGCGTGACGCTGACGGCGCCGTGGTTGGCAAGGGCACTCCAACGCACGCTGCAGCTGTCATCGGCGACACGGTTGGCGACCCGTTCAAGGACACCGCCGGGCCCAGCCTGCACGTCCTCGTTAAGTTGCTCAGCACAGTGACGCTTGTGCTGGCGCCCTTGTTCATCTAGACAGCGCCACAGCATCGTGATGTCCGCTACCGTATGCGGGTCTGCGTATTGTCTAAGCTAGTCAAGCGATGGAGAGAATCAGCTTCGCCTGGTACCTGCCGGTGGAGGGCGACGGACATCATCTCGGCACATTTATGCCAGAGCGGATGCCGACTCTCGACTACCTGCGCGAGGTCATTCGCGCCGCCGAGATTAGCGGCTTTTCCGAGATCCTGATCCCTACCGGCACCAGCAACGACTCGTTCTCGGCCAGCGCGCCAATGATCGAGAGCTGGACTATCGCCTCGGCGTTGGCCCCCGCTACCGAAACGATCCGTCTCCTTGTTGCGGTGAATCCTTCTTGCCACAAGCCGGGCGCGTTTGCACGCCAGGCCGCAACCCTTGACCAACTGAGTAGCGGCAGGCTATCGGTCAACCTGGTCGCCGGCGGGAGCGCCGCCAATCCGGAGGAGCGCGCGCTCGATCATGAGGCGCGCTATGAGCGGCTGGGCGAGTTCGCCCAGGTGGTGCGCAGCATGTGGACCAAGCCGGCAACCGACTTCAAGGGCAGGTTTTACGACCTCGAGGGCGCCCTGGCCGAACCCAAGCCCCTGCAGGATGGAGGCATACCGCTCTACCTCGGCGGCGCTTCGGAGTCGGCACGCGAGCTTGCAGCGCGCTACATCAACACGTACCTGATGTGGGGCGAACCCCCGGACGCCATCTCCCAACGCGTGGCCGAAATGAGGTCTCGTGCGGCGCGATACGAGAGAACGCTGCGCTACGGACTGCGCATTCACCTCATCGTGCGCGACAGCAGTGAAGAGGCGCACGACGCCGCCGCCGAGCTCCTGCGCCTGGCGGACCCGCGCGTCGAGGGCGACCGGCAGCGTGAGTTCGATCACTTTGACTCGATCGGCCAGGCGCGCATGCTAGATGTCCCGGCCGGTGAAGACGACTGGGTGAGCGACGTCCTCTGGGCCGGCATTCGCAGGGTCCGCGGTGGGGCTGGAACGGCACTCGTGGGTACGCCCGAGCGCGTGGCGGAAGCCATGCAGGAGTACGTCGACGCCGGAATTACCTA
>DASTBR010000279.1:0-2451 GCA_035711945.1 Dehalococcoidia bacterium | reverse complement strand
GGTCTCCCGACAGGTCGCTGACCATGCCCTCGCGCAAGCGCAGGACCCCCGAGTCGAGGCGGTAGGTCGTTTCAAGGACTGCTGAAGAGCCGTCATAACGGCGCTCTACCTCTGCATTTCCGATAGGGCTCAGGGTGAAGTGCGGGCCGGAATCGTCGATCAGCCGCGAGAACACCGGATCGGAGTCGAAGCGCGGCAGACAAAGCCAATCGATCGAGCCGCTCTTTGAGCACAGGGCGGCGGTGCGCGTATCGCCGATCAGCGCGTAGTCGGCGATAGGTGGCTGCATGCGATCAGCCTAGCGGCGGACAGAAGCGCTACTTGAGGAGGTTTACGACCTCCGGCAGGACGGTGCCGGCGGGCGCGCGGAAGACGACATCGCAGAGTGGCGAAAGCGGCGTTTCCTCGGGGTTGACCTCGACAAGCTTCGCGCCCCGGCGGAGCGCCTGGACCGGGAAGTCGGCCGCAGGGTACACGACAGCGCTGGTGCCGATAAGGAACATCGCATCGCAGAGGTCGGTCTGGCGATAGCACTCGGCGAGGACGTCGCTTGGAATGGGCTCGCCGAACATCACCGTGTCGTTCTTGACTAGGCCGCCGCAAGCGGGACAAGTCGGCGGTCCGTCCTCGAGGTTCTCGAAGTCGATCTCAGAAGCATCCCGCCGGTCGTTGCAACGGATGCAGCGCGCCTTATAGCGATTGCCATGGATCTCACTGATGTTCATCGTCCCAGCACGCTGGTGCAGATCGTCGATGTTCTGCGTGATGATGTGCTTCATGTGGCCTGACCGCTCGAGCTGGGCGAGGGCAACATGGGCGGCGTTGGGTTCCGCGGTGAGCAGCGCTTCGCTCAGCTCGGGCATGCTCTTGCGGCGTTCGATCGCCTGTCGCCACCATTCAGCCGGGTCGTCCAGGAAGCGCTGGTAGCCGCGGTGGTCGGGCTCGCCGTACTTTTTCCAGAGCCCGCCCTCGCCGCGAAACGTGGGGACGCCGGATTCGGCACTGATCCCGGCGCCGACGAGGGATATCGCGTACGTGGCCTCGTCGAGAATCGCAGCCGCTTGCCGCAGATCGACCTGTTCGACAGTCATCGTGTCTACCCTAGCCAACCGTCAGGCGGGACCAAAGGTAGCGGCTTCGCGCTGGTCAACCAGGCCGCGCTGGAAGAAGGTCGAGAGTCGCTCGACGTACTCCTGCGGTCGATCTTCGTAAGCCTTGCAATGGCCCGAGCCCTCGACGAGCCAGACTTCCTTGGGCTCGCGGGCGTGTTCGTAGAGGGCCAGCGCGTTCTCGTAGGAGATCTGAGTGTCCTCCATCCCGTGAATGAGTAGTAGAGGTGTGGGCGAAACGCTGGGGACGTGATCGAGCGGGCGAACCTTGCGGCTTGGGTGGCCACTCATGCGTTCGCCGAGGTAGACGCTCAGCGAGCCAAAGAGACGGGCCATCGAGGTGGGCAGGCGCTTGATCCCGTACCTGATCACAGCGTCCAGCTCCGCATAGGCGCTGTCCGTGGCGACAGCCGAGATGCGACGGTCCTCAGCGGCGGCCATGATGGCGACGGCGCCACCCATCGAGTAGCCGAGCACGCCAAGCGGGGCGTCTGCCCTGATCCGGCCACGCAGGAAGCCCACCGCACCGAGCAGATCACGCTTCTCCAACCAGCCGACGGTCACTCGCTTACGGGCGCTCTGGCCCGCGCCGCGGAAGTCGAAGAGCAGCACTCCATAACCCAGAGCGTGCAATTCCCGGCCGATGCCGTAGCACTGCGAGAGGTTCGACGTGTAGCCGTGGCAGAGGATCAGGTGCGGCGCGTCCCCGGCGGCCTTCATGTAGAGACCGTGCAGGAGCAGGTTGTCGCCAACGCTGCGGAACCAGACCTGCTCATAGTCGTTGGACGCGTTGACCTGGACAAAGACGCGTCCCGGGTTGATTAATCGCCAGCCGACGTAGAGCGCGCCGCCGGCGATCGCCAAAGCGGCCCCGGCGGCCATCTTCAGCAGAGTGCCGGCGATGCCACGTGCCCTGGATTCGGTCATCTAGACCAGAGTAACGTCGTGCACCGGGCTGCCGAAGACGTCGTAGGCTCCCGCGCCGCTGATCTTGACGCGAACGAGGTCGCCCTGCGCGGCTTCGCCGCGACAGACCGCGAGGCCGTCGACCTCGGGCGCATCTCGGTACGTCCGGCCGATGAAGATTGGGCCCTCGTCGTCACGCTGTCCGGCCTCTGATTCGACGAGGACATCGAGCTCGCGTCCTATTTGCTCGGCGTTCTTGCGATAGGAGATCTCCTGCTGGAGCTCCATGAGCTCGCGATAACGCCGGCGCTTCAGCTTCTCCGGAAGCTGCCCGTCCATCGTCTCCATCGGCGTGCCCTTCTGGGGCGAGTAGGTGAAGACGCCCAACCGGTCGAATTGCATCTCCTCGACGAAGGCGAGGAGCTCGTCGAATTCG
>DASTBR010000278.1:0-3939 GCA_035711945.1 Dehalococcoidia bacterium | reverse complement strand
AAGTAGCACCAGGTCACCGTCTTCGTCGACGCGGGCTTCTCGGCGGGAGTCCTGCAGGAGCATCAGGGCAAGAAGACCTGTGACCTCCGGCTCGTCCGGCATGAGGTCGCCCAGCAGGCGGGCCAAGCGGATCGCCTCGCTCGTGAGTTCGCGACGAACGAGCGACTCGCCCGCGGTCGCGCTATAGCCCTCGTTGAAGATCAGATAAACCACCGCCAGCACGGAGCCAAGCCGCTCAGGCAGCAGGTGATCCGGAGGCACGCGATAGGGAATGGCTGCCTGGCGGATCTTCTTCTTTACGCGGACGAGGCGCTGGGCCATCGTCGTCTCGTTGACGAGGAAGGCGCGCGCTATCTCGGGCGTCGTCAGGCCGCCGAGCGTCCTCAGCGTGAGGGCGACCTGCCCTTCCACCGAGATTGCCGGGTGGCAGCAGGTGAAGATCAGGCGGAGACGGTCGTCGGTCAGCGCTGAATCCATCGGCTCGCTCTCTTCGGGTTGTTGCTCGAGCGCGGTCAGCCCGGCCAAGAGCTCCTGTTTGCGCGCCAGGTTCTGTTCACGACGCAGCCTGTCGATTGCCTTGCGGCGCGCCGCCGTCGTTATCCAGGCGCCGGGGTTCGAAGGCACACCATCGCGCGGCCAGCGCTCGATAGCGACTGCGAAGGCGTCCTGCATGGCGTCCTCGGCCAGCTCGAAGTTCCCTCCGCAGTGGCGGATCAGGCCGGCGAGGATGCGACCCCACTCCTCGCGGAAGACCCGTTCGACCGATTGCTCTGCCGCCAGGCTCACCGTCACCATAGTAGTCGCGAGGACGGGCCTACGAAGCTGACTCGAACCTACTCCGCAGCTGGACGGATCTCGATCGTCGTGCTACCGACGACCGGGATCATTGCTGCCAGCTCGATCGCGTCGTCGAGGTTCGGCACGTCGATCATGTAGAAGCCGCCGAGAGCCTCTTTGGTCTCCGCGTAGGGGCCGTCGCTGGTCACCGTCTTACCGTTCTCGACGCGAACCGTAGTTGCGTTAGCAGCAGGCTGAAGCTCGAAGCCGCTGGCGTTTGCGTGGCGCTTCTCGAGCTCCTCGCCGAGTTTGCGATGGGCGGCGTAGACCTCCTGACGCTTCTCCTCGCTGGCGTTCTGCCAGGCGGCTTCGTCGCCATAGATCATCAGCATGTACTTCACGGGCTGCCTCCTTCTTTTGGTGTCGTATCAAGACGACGATTGACGAGGCGAGAGATCGACAGGGGGTCAGGGCAAGCGATTGCCCTGGTCGTCGAGCGTGATCGTTCCGGTGACGCCGCCATGGTCGCCAGTGGCCCGGATAGCCTCTGCGAGCGCGGCCCGATCGATGACAATCGCATCGCCATCGGGCGTGGCTACGGCGTCGATCGCCGAGACCAGAACTACGTACGCATCGAAGGCGTAGAGCACAAATGCGCGATAGGCCTCGGACGGAAGTGACCCGTACTGCGCTTCGTAGCGGCTGAAGAGCTCCTGCGCCGTCGGCAGCGACTCGACATACGCTGGATCGACTCCGGCTGCCGCTAGCTCGTCGTCGTCGAGGACGACGCGGCTGAAGACGTCTGGAGCCAGCGAGGACAGTGCGGGCAACGTGGCGCTCGGCGATACGGCCGGGATGCCTGCCTCCTGCAGGATGGGCAGCGCGCCCTGCGCCGACGCTGAGCAGCCCGGCCCAATGACTGCGACGAAGCCGCCGTCTGCGACGACCTGGCGAGCGGCTTCTTCGCCGCCTTCGAGGCTGCAGTGATCGTCGAAGGCAACGATCTCTACCTGGCTACCGTCGACAGGTCCGTAATCTCCAGCCGCGATCAATGCTGCCTGCAACTCGGCAGGGCCGAGCTCGGTGTGCTGACCGCTCGTGGGCGCGAGCATGGCGAGGCGAATGGGCTGGCCGGACGCGACAACCAGGCCCTGGAGCGGCGCTGCAGCCTCGACTTCAGGCTCGGGCGCGGAGCTCTGCGGACAGAAGCTCGCCGCGCTATCCGCGCAGAACTCGACTGTTCCACCCACGAACGTCGCCAGCGTCTCGATGAATGGGATCTCCTCGGCGTCCACCGCGAGCGGGTTGGCCGAGAGAATCGCCAGATCGGCTAGCTTCCCTGGCGCGATGCTGCCGATGTCCTCGTCACGGAAGACGGCGTAGGCGGCATCGATCGTGAGCGCGCGGAGCGCCTCTTCGACGGTGATCGTCTGCTCAGGCTCCCAGGGCTCCGGGAGCGCGCCGCGGTTGCTGATGCGCGTAGCGGCCTGGTAGAGCAGGCGCATCGGAGAACCAAAGGCCGCTCCCTCGGGTTCCTCGAAGTATGTGCTTGGCCAGGCTGAGCCGTTGGCCAGCACGACACCCTGATCGAGGACGCGGCGCCACGGCGTTGTCGCGCCGTCCGGCTGGCGGTCGGCGAAGGCGAAGAACTCGGGGTCGTCGGTCAGCTCGGGCGGCATCAACGTCTGGATCGACGCGACTACGCCGAGCTCGGCCATGCGTTGGCCTTGCTCTTCCGTAATGGCCAGGGCGTGCTCGATGCGGTTGCGGTAGGTTGGACCACCCTCGCCGCCCTGCGCCTGCTCAAGGCCGTTGAGGATGATCTCCAGCGACTCCGAGCCGATCGACTTGACGGCCAATTGCCAGCCAGCCTGTTGCGCTTCGATCAGAGCGGCTGTCAGGTCATCCTGTGAGATCCGGATCTCGCGGCCCCAGTCGAAGTCGACGAAGAATTTCAGACCGGCGATGCGCAGATGCGGGCTGATCATCTGGCCGGGCCGGTAAGGCTCCCACCAGCGAGGCAACGGCTCTACCGCTGCCGTATTCACTGCGAGGTAGGCTTCGACTCGCAGTCGCAGGGTGCCGTCGGCGGCAAGACCCTCCAGCTCTGGCAGGTTGTCCTCGCGCACGTTGAGCTCAGCCAGGGTCGTCCAGCCCTCGGCGAGGGCGACCGGGATGACCTCCTCGGCGCTTCCGTAGCCTCGCTCTTCGTAGTTGGCCAGCCGATGGCTGTGGGAGTCGATAAAGCCGGGAACGAGCGCCCGGCCTTCGAGGTCGATGAGCGTCGCGCTGCTTCCGGCCTCGGCGATTATGTCCTCGTCGTCTCCGACGGCGACGATGCGGTCGTCGCGGATCAGGACGGCCTGCGCCTGCGGTTGGGCGTCGTCCATCGTGACGACGACAGCGTTGTGAAGCACGATGCCGCCCTCGCCTTCGTCCTGGCTCGGTTGAGCCTCCTCAGCCTCCTCGGCCTCGGGGACAGTCGCAGTCGGCGTTGGATCGGAATCGGAGGACGAGTCGCAGGCAAGCGCAGCCGCTGCCAGGAGCAATCCGATCGCGAGGAGCCTCATCAGAGCTGATCGATTATTGCATCCGCGGTGTGCTTCGCGAGGCATGGAAAGGGGCGGCGCTCGCCCATCGGCGGGGCCGCCCCTTCTCTCTAGTGCGCAGGCGGGGCGCCTGAGCGCGCTAGAGGCTATTCCCGGTCCGACCGGGGCTTGTCGGCTCGGCTAGACAGAGCCCTCCTTTCGCTGGGATTCGCGACACACCTCCTAGCGCTGCACCATTGAGCGGCGCAGGAAGGTGGGAAGCTCGGTGTCAGCGACCTGCTCCAACGACTCGATCCGCAGTTGGCGGATGCGCTCGTCGGCGATGGTCTGCGCGTGGTCGACGACGAATCCGGTTGCAATGACCGTGATCTTCACCTCGTCGCCCATGTTCGGGTCGATCGCCGTGCCAAAGATGACCTCGGCGTCCGGGTCAACGACCTCGGCGATAACCTGCGCGGCCATGTGCACTTCGCGCAAGCCCAAGGTACGTGAGCCTGTGATGTTGAACAGCACGCCTCGCGCGCCCTGGATTCCGATGTCGAGGATCGGGCTGTGGATGGCCTGCTGTGCCGCTTCGACAGCGCGGTTTTCACCGCCGGCGATGCCGATGGCC
>DASTBR010000277.1:0-8072 GCA_035711945.1 Dehalococcoidia bacterium | reverse complement strand
GAGGGTCTCCGAGCGGATGGCTCGGCCAGCCGCCTACAGCCGTCACTGGTAGCGAATGACGAGGTTATCCAGGCCTTCGAGACCCTCCGGCAGGCGATAAGCAAGGGGCCGGAAGCGACCCTTGCCTTGTGTCGGCGCATCGCTGGGAGAGTATCGGCGCATGACTACACGGAAATACGCCTGCTGACCGAGACCTACAACGTCATCGACTACTTCCAAAGCGATAAAAGGCCGCTGACTTCGAGCGTTCAGGCCAGTTGTGAGGTGCAGCAATGACCAGTGCTCTTGAGGGCCTGGCAATTCGCTGGTTTCAACCCGTGCCGGCCGAACGCCTGGCCCTGCTACGCATCGCCATCGGCGGCTATGCGCTCCTCTATCTGCTGGTACGTTTCGCCAATCTCAACAGTTACGGCAGCTTCGAAGACAGCCAGTTCGACGCCGTTGGCCCTGTTGCCCTGTTGTCCGAACCCCTTGACGGGAGCGTCGTAACTCTGTTGCTTCTTGCCACAATGGGCTCGGGCATAGCTTTCGTCGCCGGCTGGCGCTTCGCCCTAACCGGCCCGCTATTCGCAGTTCTCCTGCTCTGGGTTATCAGCTACCGCAATTCCTTCGGACAGATCTTCCACACCGAGAACCTGGTCGTGCTCAGCGTCCTCATCCTCGCGCTCGCGCCATCGGCGGACTCGCATTCGCTCGACGAAAGGATCGAGCGGACACATGCAAGGGTCGACGATGGCTATCGCTACGGGTGGGCTGTTCGCCTGATCTGCCTGGTGACGGTGCTCGCGTATGTCGTCGCGGGCCTGACGAAGCTCCAAAACGCAGGGACTGATTGGCTAACGGGCGATGTTCTGCGCAATTATGTCGCCTACGACAACCTGCGCAAGATCGAGCTTGGCGACGTGCACTCGCCGCTGGGCGCGTGGATGGTTTCCTACGGGTGGATGTTTCCTCCGCTGGCACTGTTCAGCGTGGCTGTGGAGCTTGGCGCGCCGCTGGCCCTACTGGGCGGCAGAACAACACGAATTTGGATCGCGGCTGCCTGGATCTTCCACGTCGGCATCCTGGCCGTCATGGCGATCATGTTCCCCTACCAGTTGCTGGGGATCGCTTTCCTCCCCTTCCTGCCGGTCGAGCAGGGGTGGCAGAGGCTGCGGACCACAATTGGCAACTACCTGCCGAACCTCACACCGAAACCGGTTCCCGCGGGCGACTGACGTACCATCGAGGTATGAGCGCCGTCCTGGCCGAGATGTTCAGGCACAACACCTGGGCGACGCTGGAACTGCTGAACTTCTGCAGGCAGCAGGAGGACAGCTTCCTGGACGGTCGTGCACCGGCGATTTTCGGCAGCGCGCGGGACACGATGATTCACGTAGTAGCCGCAGAACGTCGTTACGCCTCCGGGTTTCAGTCGCTACAGACGGCGGACGTCAACGAGATGATGGGCAAGGATGCATCGTTCGCTCTGCTGCTGGCCAGCGCGCGCGAGACCGGTGATATCTTTATCAAGGTCGCAGCCGAGGCCGACCAGGACTGGGCGATCGAGCGCGAGTATGCGGGAGAGAAACACACGCTGAAGGGCTCGACGCTGCTCATCCAGGCCATCGACCACGCCACCGAGCACCGCACCCAGGTGAGGGACATCCTGACCGAGCAGGGCCTTCAGCCGCCCGTGGTCGACGGCTGGACATACAGCGGCCAAGGCTGAATTTGTCTTCGAAGCTCGTTGCTCTGCTGTTCGAGGCTTTTCGTGAACTGGACGAGGCGATGGACGGCCTGTCCAATGACCAGGCGGTCGTGGGCCAGCACGGCGAGAGCTCATTCGCGTGGACCTACGCACACACCACAAACCAGGTCGATGCCTGGGTGAATGTGCGCTTTGCTCGATTGCCTGCCCATCCTCTGATCGGACAGCACCGCTTTCGCGTTGGGGGACCCGGCGCCTCTGCGGAGGACTGGGTAACCATCCAGGAGGCGGTGCTTGAAGCTCGACGGTCGGCAGTGGAGTACTTGAGGCTCAGAACCGATCAGGAGCTGGAGACCGTTATCCCTTACGACGGGTCGTTCGAGCGTTTGCGGGACCGGGGAATCAACCTTCGCTATGCCTTGATGCGCGCTACGGCCCATCACTACTTCCACATCGGCGAGATCGCGACGAAACGCAGGCTGATGGGCCATCAGGTCGGCGATTACCCCGGCCTGCTCGAATCGGCGGTCTAGGGATTACTGATCCAGGCGATCGACGCTGGCGAACTCATAGCCGTCTTCGCGCAGGGCATCGATTATGTCGTCCAGCGCAGCGAAATCCTCGGAGGCTGACCCGACGTGCATCAGGACGATGGCTCCGGGCTCCATCCCTTCGAGAACCCGATCGATGATCTCCTCCTCGCTGAGGCCGTCCCAGCCAAGGCTGTCGATCGTCCACATCAGGCAGAAGCGGTAGTCAAGCTCACCGAGTAGCGTGAGCGTTTCGTCGTCGAAGTCCCCGAATGGAGGCCGCCAGAACGGGGTTCCGTCAGTGTCTGCGGCCTCGACGAAGATTTCGTCCGTACGGGTAATCTCCTCGCGGCGCTCGTCCTCACCTAGGGGCTCCTCGCCGCTGGAGAAACCCGTAAACGAGCGATGGCTATAGGTGTGGTTGACGAGGACGTGACCGTCGTCGACCACACGCTGCACCAGGTCGGCGTTTTCCTCAGCCCACTCGCCCGTGATGCCGAACGACGCGGGTATCTCTTCGTCCTCGAGTAGATCAAGGATGTCCTCGGCAAAACCGCGGTCGGAGCCAGCATCAAACGTCAGGTAGACAACCTGGTCGCCGCTGTCATCGATGTCGATGACCTGCGCCGGCTCTCCTCCGTCATCGTCGTCATCATCGCCATCACCGTCATCGCCGTCCTCGTCTTCGGTGGGCAAGGGAGTCGGTTCCTCTGTCTCGGTCGGAGTCGGCGAGGGGCTGGGCGTTTCTGTCGGCGAAGGAGTTGGAGTCTCAGTCTCGGTCGGCACCTCGACTTGTTCGTCCTCGTCACCGTCGTCGTCGCTGACGAGCACCACAACGAGGACGGCAATCAGGATGCCGGCAACTATGGCGAAGGCGGCAGCGGGCCAGATCCAGCGGCGGTCAGGCGCGCCGTCGTCGACCGGTGGTGGCCCGCCGTAAGGATCGTCGGGACCGTCGGCGAACGGTTCTGTGGGCCCCGGCCCGGGCGGGTATTGAGAAGCCATTGTCTAAGGAATGTTACGTCGAGAATGGTGCCTTTGTTCCGATCACTCCAGAAGGCGCTCGATCTCCGAACTGAGCCGCAGTGGATCGAGCGACGGCGCTGTGGTGACGTTGAGCTGGTGCATCCAGAAGTCGGGTTTCGGGGGCTCTTCCTGCCAGGTAGCGCCCTGCTGGAAAAGCATATAGATGTCCCAGGCCGGTTGATCCTCCGGCAGGTTCAGCGACTCGGCATAGCGCCACCTGAGGCTGCCTTCCTCATCCCAGTAGTGGGACACGCGCGGGTCCAGCAGGTAACTGCCGCTGGCCTCACGAACGGCGAACTCATCGTCACCGTCGAGCATGGGCAGCCAGACGACGAGCACAGCCAGCTCCTCGCTATGAATCCGGCGCAGTACCAGGCGGTCGACCTCGGAGGCCCCCCGAAGACATTCCTCTCAGGTTGGCGACAGCAAAAGGACGAGCCGCACGAGGTCGGAACCGCCGTTGAAGTCGCCCCGTAAAGAGGCAATGTCCGTCTCGAAGCTCACGCCCCTAATTCAACACCGTGAGCCGCTTGAACGGTTAGCTAGTTAAAGCTTTCGGCAAGTGCGATGCACTCCTCGCGCGTGATCAGTTGGCAACTAACACCGATCGAGATGCCGTTCTCAATCCATCGGATCGCGCTGTTCTCGATGTAGTAGTCCACTGTAGTTACCACGGCCTGCTGGCCATGAATCTTCGTCCACTCGCTATGCCAGCCTGCGAGTCCGACATTGGGAAACTCTAGAGCGGGCGCCCGGTCGGCTGGCCTAATGTCGACAGTGGCGCCTCGCTGCGGAGTTAGACCGTAGTCGTATTCGTAGGTGGATAAGAACTGGTAATCCTTGTCACCGGGCTCGAAGTCATCGAACGAGACGATCGGCCCAGATGGGTCATGCAGCGTTATTTGTACGTCGCAAGTTACGAGCGGAATCGTGGGCGATTGAAGCCGAAGGAAGTTTTCCTGGATCCACCCATCGGGCACGGCCGGGAGCGGCGGATTGAATGTGAAGATGGACTCAATCTCCTCGGTCGAGGCGAGGGGCGCGCTGAACTCGCCATCGAACGCGTCTCCGCCGGTTTCTGCGCCAACGGCCTCGGCCTTTGCTTTCGCCTCGGCAAATGCGAGTCGAGCGCGCTCGATCAGCTGCCTGTGCATGGCGCGTCCTTCCTCGCTGAGACAGGACGTTTCAAGTAGCTCCACCGTCGGCTCGTCGCTCTCCGCGTCAGCCGCTAAGGCGTGCTCGGCGCCCCGTGATTCAGCGGACTCAGCCCTCGCCGCAGGCTCCTCCTCGGAGTCCGAGCGGCAGCTGGTCAGAATCAGGCTGGCGGTGATCAGCCAGAGCGCGATTATTAAGGCTCTCATCCACGCTGTATAACGCGCGAAGCGACAAGAGAGATACGTCGGCCACGGTCTCTGTCGGCAGTGCTCCAGAGAGCCGCCTAGCCAGTGGCCAGGGGACGGTCGACGGATGCGGCCACCCTGCCGACGTTCGTCATCAGCTTTGCAAAGTTCTCGAATGTCAATGACTGAGCGCCGTCGGACAGGGCGTGATCAGGGCTGGGATGTACCTCGACGATGATTCCGTCGGCGCCAGCAGCGATGATGGCCCTGGCCACAGGCTCAACCAGGCTCCAGCGGCCCGTGCCATGGCTTGGATCACCGATGACCGGCAGGTGGCTGAGCTCCTTGGCGAGCGGTATGGCGTTTACGTCGAGCGTGAACCGCGTGGCAGTCTCGAACGTGCGAATGCCTCGTTCGCAGAGGACGACCTGTTTGTTGCCCTGGTTGAGGATGTACTCCGCGGCGAGCAGCCATTCCTCAACCTGCGATGACATGCCCCGCTTAAGGAGAATCGGCTTACCGGAGCGCGCCACCTCTTCGAGCAGGGCATAGTTTTGAGCGTTGCGTGCGCCGATCTGCAGCATGTCCGCCAGACCGGCGACGGCTTCAACGTCCTGCTGGCTCAGGACCTCGGTGACGACTGGCAAGCCGGTTTCCTGGCGCGCTGCAGCAAGAATCTTCAGTCCCTCCTCGCCCAAGCCGCGAAAAGCGTAGGGCGATGTGCGCGGCTTGTAGGCGCCGCCGCGTAAGATATGCGCACCCGCGGCCTTGACGGCCCGTGCAGTAGAAAGCGCAAGTTCCTCGCTGTCGACAGAGCACTGTCCGGCAATGACCACGGATGACGCGCCGCCAATCTTCACTCCTCCAACGTCGACGACCGTATCGACGTGCTGGAACTCACGGCTCGACAGTTTGTAGTTCTTGGTGACGCGAACCACCTCGACTACGCCTGGCAGCCGGCTAAACATCTCCTCGTACTCGGGAATGATGTGGCCGATAGCACCGATCACCGTCAGCTCGGCGCCGGAGGAGATGTTCTCCTGGAGGCCGAGCTCGTGCAGGCGGTCAACGACGCCGCGAACGTCGTCCGCGGTGGCCTCGCCGGACATTACAACGATCACGGCGTCGAGCCTCTAAGCAGGCACGGCGGCCGCGGCGAGCAGAGGACGACCAACCGCCTGCGCCAGCGTGCGTGCGCTGTCCATCATCTGCTCGAACGAGTCGAAGTCGAGCGACTGCGGACCATCGATCAGGGCGTGGTCGGGGCTCGGATGTACGTCGACGATCAGGCCGTTGGCGCCGGCGGCGATGGAAGCGAAGCTCATAGGTGGTACGAGCGAGGCTTTGCCCGTGGCATGGCTGGGGTCGCTAATGACCGGAAGGTGACTCAGCTCGCGCGCGAGAGCAATAGCGCTGATGTCGAGGGTATTCCGGGTCCCTGTCTCGAAGGTCCTGATTCCTCGCTCGCAGAGAATTACCTGGCGGTTGCCCTGGGTAATGATGTATTCGGCGGCCAGCAACCACTCCTCCACGAGCGAGTTGAGACCGCGCTTAAGAAGCACTGGTTTATGGCTGCGGCCGACCTCGCGCAGGAGGGGAAAGTTCTGCGCGTTGCGGGCGCCGATTTGCAAGACATCTGCGTAGCGGGCGACCAGCTCAACGTCACGTGGATCAAGCACCTCGGTGACGATGGGCAGCTTTACTTCGTCGCGAGCCGCGGCCAGCAGTTCCAGCCCGGCCTCGCCGAGTCCCTGGAATGAGTGAGGATTGGTTCGTGGCTTGAAGGCACCGCCACGGAGGATGTTCGCGCCACAAGCAGCGACGTGGCGCGCCGTGGACATCAGCTGGTCCTCGGACTCGACGGTGCAGGGGCCAGCCATGATAACGGTCTCTGTGCCGCCGATTCGCACACCCCTTACCTCGACGATTGTGTCGTCCGGGTTAACCTCGCGACTGGTGAGTTTGTAAGGACTGCTGACCCTGAGGACGTGGTGAACTCCGGGCAGCACCTCAAGCTCGTCCTGTAGCTCCGGATAGACCTGGCCGATGACCGCTACCACGCTGCGTTCGGCGCCGACGATGGGGTGTGAGTCGAAGCCAAGTTCGGTCAGGCGCGCGACGATTTCCGGCACGTGCTCTGCGGCGCCCTGCTTCATAACGACAATCACGGGGAATTCTCCTGTCTGCCATCTGCGTGCTGCTTATCAGGTCGGAGCACGGTTGCTCCTCTGAGATAGATGTGAACCAGTTCGGAAGCCTCGCGCTCAGTGTTGACGTGCAGCAACACGCGCAGGCACATACGCAGGCTGCCGGGCACGTTCATCTCGTGCCCGCACATCAGCGCGATGTCGCTCCATCCACGCTCGCGGGCAGCGACAGCGGGAAATTCCGCCGTCAGATCTGGCGTAGTCGTGAACAAAGCCGAAGCTATATCGTCCGTCTCGACGCCATTGGCGTCGACGAGGCGGTCGAGCAACTCGCTGGTGGCCGCGAGGATCGCTTCGCGGCTGTTGCTGTCAACAGTCGTAGCGCCCCGGATGCCGCGGCAACGCATATCCGTCAAGGGCCTCCTGCTTAACTGGGATTCCGAACCTGGTGCGGCCCGCCGTCTGTGGCGGGCGCTTAAAGAGCGCGGTTCAGGCGCTCCGTATAGAGGCGACGCAGATAGCCAAACGTCCCGGCCCCGAAGGACTCCACGCCAAGAATCCCGACCGTTATGGTCGGGCTAGACATTTGCCCTCCGGCGGCCAGAGACCACCTCCACGTAATCACGAACGCTCTCGCATCTCGTCCGCGCGTCGGCGCGGTCGATGACATCGATAATAGCTGTCCCAATCACTACTGCGTCGCCCAACTCGCCGGCCGCCGCGAATTGCTCGGGCGTCGAGATACCAAACCCGATGGCAAGCGGCAGGTCCGCGTGGCCGCGGACGCGTGCTATGAAGTCGGCGAGTCCTGGCGCAAGCTCGTCGCGGAAACCCGTCGTGCCGGCAAGGCTGACGCAGTAGATAAAACCGGAAGCCATAGCGGCGATTCTGTCCAGCCGTTCGTCCGTCGTTGTCGGCGTCGCGAGGAAAATCAGGTCTATGTCGCCACCGCGGCAGAGAGCTTTGAAGGGGTTGGCTTCCTCAGCGGGAAGGTCGACCACTATTACACCGTCAAGTCCGGCGGCAGCCGCCCGCTCGACGAATGATTCCTCGCCCATGGCAAGGATCGGGTTGTAGTAACCCATTAAAACAAGCGGAGTGGCGAGTCCCTCAGCCCGCAACTGGCTTACGAGATCGATACAGTCGGCCAGGGTGATACCCTGGGCCAGCGCTACTTCGTCGGAGTGCTGGATCGTCCGTCCGTCGGCGAGGGGATCGCTAAACGGCACGCCAATCTCCACTATGTCCGCCCCGCCGTCGACGAGGGCTTGAACAAGGGCACTGGTATCGTCACGGGTGGGAAAGCCAGCGGTCAGAAAAGCGATCAGTCCGGGACGGC
>DASTBR010000276.1:0-10618 GCA_035711945.1 Dehalococcoidia bacterium | reverse complement strand
CAGCGCAGCGGTACGCATGGCTCAGCAAGTCGTCCGTGAAGGCGACATCCTCGGAATGTTTCCCGAAGGCACGAGGAGCAAGACAGCATCTATGAACCGCGGGCATCCGGGCACCGCATTGCTCGCCCTGCGGACAGGTGTGCCTGTTATTCCGGCAGGCATCACGGGAACCGAGTAGATCCGCGACATCCAGACCATCCTCTTGCACCGGCCCAAAGCGAAGATCGTCTATGGCAAGCCGTTCTACCTGGAGCGCCCTGAACGCCTGCGTTCGGCGGACTTGGAGAAGGCGACAACCACTATCATGAACAAGGTCGCCGAGCTGCTTCCCACGAGTTACCGCGGCGTATACGGCGACACTGCCGCTCCGGATGAAGAAGAACGGTCGCTCGACGCAGCGGCCACGGCGGCGGCTTCTGAGGAATGAATCACCAATGCGAATAATCCGCGCCAGGGACATGGGCTTCTGCTGGGGTGTGCGCCGAGCCGTCGAGATGATGGAGGAAGAGGCGCAGAAGGGGCAGATCATCTCCCTCGGCTCGATCGTCCACAACCAGCAGGTCGTCGATAAGCTCGCCGACCACGGTGTCAACATGGCGCACTCGATCGAAGAGCTGAGCGGAGATCGCGTCGCGATCACGGCTCACGGCGTCGGTCCGAAGGTACTGGCTGACCTCGAGGCCACCGGCAAGGAAGTGATCGACACGACCTGCCCGATCGTCACGCGGTCGCAGCGGTGGGCGAAGAAGCTGGCGGACGCGGGGTTCGCGATAGTCATCTTTGGCGACGCCGATCACAAGGAGACGCGCGGCGTTCTGCAGTGGGCCGGAAACAAGGGCTACGCGATCGACGAGGACGGCATTGACAGCCTGCCCTGGGAAACGATGCCCGGCCGCGTGGCTGTCCTGTCGCAGACCACCCACAACCCGGGTCGTTTCGCGGCCTTCATTGGGCTCCTGCTGCAGAAACACATCAACGACATCTCCGATCTGCAGGTCATCAACACGCTGTGCCACGCCACGAGTGGCCAGCAGGCGGCTGCCGAGGAGCTGGCCCACGAGGTGGACCTGATGGTCGTCATCGGTGGCAAGGAGAGCGCCAACACCAGACACCTGGCGGAAATCTGCGAGGAACAGGGCGTCGAGACTCACCACATCGAGACGCGCGAGGACCTTGACGCAGCCTGGTTCCGGGCCAAGGACTCGGTGGGCATCACCGCCGGCGCGTCCACTCCCGATTTCGTAATCGACGACGTCGAAGCCGCCATCAAGGAACTCTCGGCCGTCCCCGCCTAGGGATCCGCGGTGCTCCGATGACGACCAATCCGCCGCCTGTCGCTGTGGCGCCGACCGGCGGTTTCGTCGACGCCGTGGAGGCAGGCTCCATCGCCGACGAGATCGGGCTACAACCCGGCGATCGCATTACGCACGTCGACGGCCGCGAATTGCGCGACGCCGTCGACTTCAAGTACCTGATCTCCGAGGAGTCGATCGAGCTGACGGTCGTGCGTGGCGCCGACGAAGAGGTTATCGCCTTCGACAAGGATCCCGACGAGGACCTCGGGGTCTCATTCGCCACGGCGACGTTCGATCGCATCACAACCTGCAACAACAAGTGCTTCTTCTGTTTTCTGAAGGGGCTGCCGAAGGGCCTGCGCAAGCCTCTCTATCTGAAGGACGACGACTACCGCCTCAGCTTCGCCCACGGCAACTTCGTTACGCTGACGAACTTGACCGACGACGACTGGGCCCGGCTGGAGGAGCAGCGCCTCAGTCCGCTCCGCCTCTCAGTGCATGCCACTGACGTAGCCTTGCGACGGCGACTGCTCGGCAATCCGACGGCACCAGACATCCTGGAGCAGATCGACCGACTGGCGGAGCTCGGCATTCGAGCGCACACCCAGGTGGTTGTCTGCCCCGGAGTCAACGATGGGCCGAACTTGGATCAAACCATCGACGAGCTAGCGCAACGCTATCCGACCGTGCAGTCGATCGCCGTCGTCCCCGTTGGCGCCTCGCTGACTCAGGAAGACAGGATGTCGGCGATCGAAGGGATGGACGCCTGCGACCCGCCGTACGCCAGGGCGATGGTCGGTCAGGTCTCGGCCCACCAACGCCGCCTCAAGCAAACTCTTGGCGAGGAACTGGTCTACCTGTCAGACGAGTATTACCTGACCGCAGGCGCACGATTGCCTGCCGCGAGCCGTTATCACGGCTACGAACAGTTCGAGAACGGCATCGGCATGACGCGTTGGCTGATCGAGGACTTCAAGAAAGCCAAACGTGGCCTCAAGCCATGGTCGGGACGGCGTCCACGGCTCGCAGTCCTGACGGGCACTTTGATCGCGCCAACTCTCACTGGCCTCTTCGTAGAGCTGGATGAGCTCATAGATATCCGCAGCGAAGTTGTACCTGTCACCAACACGCTCTTCGGCTCGCGCATCAACGCCTCAGGCCTGCTTCCCGGCATGGACCTGATCGACGCGGGCAAGAACTTCGGCGCGGACGCCGTGCTGATCTCCCGCTATGCCCTCGACTGGTCTGGCGAGCGCTTCCTTGACGACGTGACTGCGGTGGACCTCCAGCAAGCGGTCAATAAACCGGTCGCCTTTGTCACATCGATGAGTGAAGTGGTGCAACTGGTCAACGATCTGAATTGGTTGTCGCGGCCCCTGACGGTGGGAGCTGGTCCCAACCAGGCAGGCAAATCTTGGACATACGAGGTCGACGCCAGCGCTGACCTCGAAGTTGCTCCAGCCTAGACATCGCGCGACATCTACTCGCACTACGATTGGGCCATGAGCACCACAGTAAACTCGCAGCTCACCACTGACTTGAACGCGGCTCGCAGCGAGCTGGCGACGGCACGCGATCAACTGCTGAAGGCGGTGGGTCGCCTATCCAAAGCCGACCTTGACCGTGCGCGAAGAGGTCAATGGCCTATTCGCCGTGTCCTCCAGCACGTGCTGGAGTCCGAGCGGCTTTACGTCGCCGGACTGGCTCATTTGCAGGGGCAGGCGCAGCCCGCTCAATCGTCTGGGATGCCAGACGACCTCGACGGACTGGTCAACGCGCTGGGCGCGACCAGGGAGACAGCTCTCGGCCTGCTCGAAGGCGCCTCAGAGGAAACCTTCTACGAGATCAAGCCGCTCGGTCATGAGGAGTACAGCGTGTTCAGCCTCCTCGAGAACGTGGCCTTGCACGATCGCGAGCACGCTGCTCAGGTCGAGCAGATCCTGGCCGAGTCCTGAAATATAGCGGCTATGATGGCAAACGAAGGAGGTTGATGGACAGAGTTAGGTAGGTTGTCGCGCAGGAGAACGTAACCAAGCGTGTGGTCCTCGCCCAGGCGAGGAAGACGAGGAGGGGGGTCCTTCGACGAAGGACAATCGGACGGTCGCTGAGGCGACCAGCATCTGCGGAAACCCCCGGGCAGCCACAGCCCTCAGGTCTGCTTCAAACCCGGCCGGTAACGACTGGAACAAAGGGCAGCCCACGTGGCCAGCAGAAACTTGTCCTCCTGCGCTCCCCAGGACGCGATTACATAACGGAGGACACACATGTGTGGAATAGTCGGCTACGTCGGCGATGAGCCGGCGGGCCCAATCCTGATTGAAGGCCTGCGTCGCCTCGAGTACCGGGGCTACGACAGCGCCGGCGTCGCCATTCTCTCCGAGAGCGGCGATATCAGCATCACGAAGAGGGCAGGCAAGCTCGACGCCCTGGTCGAGGCGTTCGGCAAGAACGGCGCGACGGGCCACGTCGGAATGGGCCACACGCGTTGGGCTACCCACGGTGCGCCTACCGATCTGAACGCCCACCCGCAGGCCGACTGCACCGGCGATGTCGTAGTGATTCACAACGGCATTGTTGAGAACTATCTCGAGCTCAAGCGTGAGCTAATAGCCGGCGATCACAAGTTTCAGTCCGACACCGACACCGAGGTTATCGCGCATCTGGTGGAGAAACACCTCGACGATGCGGACTCCCTCGCCGAGGCCGTTCGCCTGATGTCGCAGGAGATTGACGGCGCCCACGCGATCGTCGTCATGCACCGTGGCCAACCAGACATGCTGGTTGCCACGCGTATCGGCAATGCCGGCGGCGTCGTCGTCGGTTACGGCGAGGGGCGCAACTATCTTGCCAGCGACATCCCGGCGCTGCTCGATCACACCCGTGATGTTGTCTTCCTCGCCGACCGCGAGATTGCCACTCTGCGCCGCGACGAGGTTGTTTACATCGACGGCGAAGGCAAGCAGCTCGATCACCAGCCACAGAGCGTGCCATACGACCCGGTGTCAGCGGCCAAGGGCAACTACCGGCACTTCGAGCTCAAGGAGATGATGGAGCAGCCCGAGTCGGTGCTGGACACCATTCGCGGCCGCGTCGACTTCGAGAAGGTCGAGGTCAACCTCGAGGACGTCCACTTCAGCGACGACGAGGTCAAGTCGCTGGATCGCGTGGTCCTCATCGGCATGGGCACGAGCATGCACGCCGAAATGATCGGCCGCATTTACTTCGAGCGGATCGCTGGACTGCCGGCGGAATTCGATAACGCCTCCGAGTTCCGTTACCGCAAGCCGGTGATCAACGAGCGCACGCTCGTTGTATCGATCAGCCAGTCGGGCGAAACCGTAGACACATTGGCGGGCATGAACATGGCGAAGGAGCTCGGCGCCAGGCAGATAACGATCTGCAATACCGTCGGCGCGGAGTCGACACGGGTCGCTGAGGGCGTGATCTACACGCGCTGCGGCCCGGAGATCGGGGTGGCGAGCACGAAGACCTTTGCCGCGTCGGTGGCCGCGCTCTACCTGCTGGCCTGCCGGATCGGCTTCGTGCGTGGCTACATATCAAAGGAGCGGCTTGCCGAGCTTCTGCGCGACCTCGCTCGAATGCCACAGCTAATTGGGGAAGCTCTCAAGTCGGGTGATGCGATCAGCCGCTACAGTTTGCAGTTCTCGCACTCACGAAACTTCCTCTTCCTCGGTCGCGGAATCAACTACCCCGTCGCGATGGAAGGAGCGCTCAAACTCAAGGAACTGAGCTACATCCACGCCGAGGGCTATCCCGCCGGCGAAATGAAGCATGGACCAATCGCTTTGATCGACTACGAGCTGCCTGTCGTAGCCATCGCGCCGCGTGACCGGCTGTTCGAGAAGATCCTTTCGAACATCGAGCAGGTGAAGGCACGGCAGGGCATCGTCATCGCCATCGGTGAGCACGAGGACCCCGACTTGAAGCCAAAGGTTGACAGGCTGATCTACGTACCCCGCGCGCCGGAGCTGCTCTCACCACTTGTCACGGTCGTGCCGTGCCAGTTCCTGGCCTATCACATCGCCGTCCAGCGCGGCTGCGACGTTGACCAGCCGCGGAACCTGGCCAAGACCGTGACGGTGGAGTAAGCGGCTTGTGACGCTTCCCGATCCACACTCGCTGGCGGACGGACCGCCGATGTACCGTCCGTCCGCCCGCATCATCCTTCTCGACCCCGCCGACCGCATCCTGCTGCTGAAGATCGTTGACGAGACCGGCGTGCTGGACGAACCGGTGCTCTGGATCACACCCGGCGGAGGCGTTGAGCCGGGCGAAACCTTGGAAGAAGCCGCACGCCGCGAGCTATGGGAGGAAACCGGGCTCAACGATCTGCCACTTGGGCCGCGCGTCTGGCGGCGCCGCCATGTCTGGCGCTGGGGCGGCCATAC
This sequence comes from Dehalococcoidia bacterium, assembly GCA_035711945.1. Lineage (GTDB taxonomy): Bacteria > Chloroflexota > Dehalococcoidia > WHTO01 > WHTO01 > DASTBR01. The sequence goes on along the minus strand of DASTBR010000276.1, from coordinate 4,914 downwards.
GGTCGATTCGGACGAGCACTTCTTCGTCGTACGGACTGAGAAAACCGAGATAGCGCCCGTCCAGCCCAACGCAGTCTATGAGGTCTTCCACGAGATCCGCTGGTGGTCTGTCGAGGAGATCCGGGCAGCGCCGGACGAACGCTTCGTCCCACGTGCTCTCGCTGACCTGCTGGAACCAATTGTCGTAGGCAACATGCCGGCGGACCCCATCACTGTCGGCGTGTGACTTCGCTCGCGATGCCGGGTCACAACTCCTAGTCGAATAGTCCGCCGCAAGCACCCCAAACACCAAGCTCAGCTGACATAGCGGCACTCTGGGCTGCCAGCAGCCGCTCGAAGTACTTCTTCTGTTCGTACTGCGTCTGCACTTCCGCTAAACCGAGGCTGGCCATATGCAGATCAGCGAGGACACCGTCAGCCCAGACGTAGAGCAAGAGGCGACCGTAGCGATCGCGATCGGCGCCGTCTGGGTCACGCTCCAGCAAGACAGCTTTACCCCCGACCAACTGCGCGTTGGCGGCAGTCGCCTCGTCTTCGAAACAGGCGCCCCTTTCCGGACTATTGATCGCTGGGTATCTGATGCGCTCTTCGACGCCGTCGATGAGGACGTCGATTGTGTCGCCGTCAATGACCTCAACGACCTGAGCGAGCTGTCCCGTAGGCTCCTCCAGCGTCGCCTCCGCGGTTGCCGGGGCCTGCTCGGGAATCGACTGTGTGGGTTCTTGGGTCACTTCGGCGGTTGAATCACGAGCAGTTGGTTCAGCCGAGCCGTCGTCGCAGCCGACGATCGCAATCGCAAGCATCAGCAGGAAGGCGGATCTCATTGGGATAGCCTTGCTCCTCGTGGCGACAGAAACAGTCGCGAGTCCACGTTGGCTGAATGACAGGGCTATTCGTCGCAACCGAAGCCGTTGTTGTCCTGGTCGAAGTTGTGCGGGTCGGGCGCTACCACGCGGAACGATCGTTGGCTAATGTCTTCGCAGGTCAAGAGCGGAGGAGCCGGCGGGATGCAGACGTCCGGATAGGATCGGTCGCACCCTGCGGATGCGGTCGCTGTGACAGCCGCCGTCGGCGTCGCCGTCGGCGCGGCGCCCGGCGTTCCACTCTCTGCAATGGTGGCGGTTGGCGCGGGGGCCCCCGCCGAGGGAATGATCAGCGTCTGCCCAACCTCCAGGTGGTTGGCGTCGGTGATGCCGTTGACCTCCTGCAGGAGCGCGACAGGGATCTCGAAGGATGCGGCGATACCCGATAGCGTGTCCCCAGCCTGCACCACGTACTCTTCAGTCTCAGGCGTGGCCGCGGCTGTTGGGGTCTCGTCTGCTCCGCCAGCGTCCTCGCCGTCATCGTCGCCGCCGTCCAGCAGGCAGCCGCCGCTCACAAGCGTGGCTGCCAGTAGCACGGCGATAACCGTTGGCCGACGTGCGTCCATGCGGAGTCTCCCTGGCGGGTCCTACAGGGCTGTGGAAACCAGTGCTACACAGAATGGATGTCAGCGAGGACCGCTGCAATAGCAGCGGCGGGCGATCAAACGGTGGCGTCGCTGAGTAGCTTCTTCAGCTCTTTGACTGTCTCATCGCGCCAGCCGGCCCACGTGGGGCCCTTTTGGAAGGCGATGTAGGCTTCCTTCTGCTCTTCTTTCGACTTGCCTTCCATGGCGTCGCGCATCTGGTGCGTTTCTGAGTAGGCAAGCTGCGACCGTTCTATCCAATGCCCGAGGTACTTGTGGTCCCTGGTGTAGAAAACGAAGACGGGTATCGATTGGAACTCTCCGTCGCGGAGGAACTCGCTCATGATGTCGAGATTTTCATCACGGGCGACGACCTTCATTTCCATCCCGGCGGCCTCCGCGATCTTCACCATGACGGGTGCTTCGCGGAAGCAATCGGGGCACCAGAACTCTGTGATGATCAGGACCTTCGCCGGGCCGTCCGGCTTGCTGGCCAGCTCTTTGAAGAAAGCCGCGTCTTCGGCGCTGAGCTGGAACTGCTCGTAGTTCTCCTCGTAGCGAGCTCGGCCCTTCTCGAGGGCGTCCAGGTAAGCTTCCCAGCTCGGTGAGGAATCGAAACGCTCCCTGGTTACCACGGACTCGGATGCTGTGACCATTTCGACCTCCTCGCTACTTCAGTTTCGATAGTAAGGGATAAGCTAGTTCACTCTGGCTCGCTTGGGAAATCTGTCGCTGCTCGTGCCTCTTCCCAGATGCCGAGCAGCGTTTCGACATCTGCCGTTGTCATCTTGAGCCCGCGCTGAGCCGCGATCCGCTCTACCTCTCGAAAGCGGCTCTTGAACTTGCTGGTCGAACGCCGGAGCGCGGACTCCGCATCCAAGCCCATGTAGCGCCCGGCGTTGACGAGGTTGAAGAGGATGTCGCCGAACTCATCTTCACGCGCCTTGTGGTCGTTTGCGCTCTGCAGCTCATCGACTTCCTCCGCAAGCTTCAGCAGGACGTTCTCGAGCGCCGGCCACTTGAATCCTGTGCGTGACGCCCGCTCCAGCACCAGTCCTGCCTGGTGCAACGCGGGCAGACTATTAGCCACCCCCGCCAGCGCCGAGTCTTCGCTTGCGGCGTCCCTCTCGGCTCGCTTAATTGCCTCCCAGTTGCGAAGCACATCGTCTGTACTCTCGACGGCGACGTCGGCGAACACGTGTGGGTGACGGCGCACAAGCTTCGAAGCCACGCCATCAACCACGTCGTCGATGTCGAAATCGCTTCGCTCGCTGGCGATCTGGGCGTGAAACAGGACCTGGTTGAGAAGATCGCCAAGCTCTTCCTGAAGAGCGTGTTGGTCCTCACGGTCAATCGCGGCCAGCACCTCGTACGTCTCTTCGAGAAGGTCGCCGCGCAAGCTCTGATGGGTCTGCTCGATGTCCCAGGGACACCCGTCAGGCGCACGCAATCGTTCGACTATGGAACGCAACCCGCCAAAGGTCCGTATGTTCTCCTCGAGTGTTAGTGCTGGGAGAAAGACCGCTGTCAGGTGGTCGAAGTCGTCGTCATGGTCCAGTGAGCCGAGCGCCGCGTGCCTCACCCGCTCCGAGGGCAGGCTGAGGTCGTGGAGCACGGCCACTTCGTGACCCTCCGGGTACAGGCGCAAAGCTGCGAGTTTGAGCTCAGAGGCTGCTCGGCGGTTGTAGACCTGACCTGCGAGGACCGGCCGCGAAGGATCGAGCTCCTGCGCGGCCAGCGCGTCCACCAATTGCAGGCCAGTCTCCAAGGGATCCAGTTCCAGTAGCCGGCACGCAGGTTCGACGAAGCTGACGCCGTCGATAACCCGCACATCCTTCATCTCGCTGAGCAGCAGCTGTACTGTTGCCTCCCCGAACATGGGATGGCCGGGCACGCCATAGGTCACATCGCCGTCCTCTGCCGCTCCGCGTAGCCGGTCAACTATTTCACGGTAGACAGACTCAAAGTCGCTCTCCGACTCGTAGAGATCATCGAACGAGACGAGCTCCACTTTGTTACTGAGGTCGGAGACCACCGGATGCTTCCGGGTCCGTAGATAAAGCGGACGCGCAGCTTCGATGGCGGCTAGCGCCTCAAGTGTCAGTAACCCGTGGCTCCCCGGACCGAGGCCGACTACGGTAAGTGACATCGCTGGGTGACCTCCACGGCTCGAACGGGGATATGGACGCCGCTAGACTGGGCAGGGTCGCGGCCTGGCGCGGCCACTGGAGGCCGAGAACCTGACTGTCCTTCGCTCCCTCGGAGCTCTGCTCTTCGTAATTGCTCTGCCCGTGCTGATGATAACGTCGGCCATTCGCTTCGCTACGAACGAGGAAGAGGTCTACTACTACAGCATCTCTACCTTCGACGTGCCTGCTGAAACTGGCGTTTCCGAGCCCGAGCTCAGACGCGCGTCGCGGGAGCTGATCGCCTATTTCAACTCGAGTGATCCCGCGGTGCGCATCCGCGTCGAAGTCGACGGCCAGGACGAGCAGCTGTTCAGCCCTCGCGAGGTGCGCCATCTCGAGGACGTCAAGGACTTGCTGGCCGTTACCTTCTTCGTCCAGGAGCTGGCGCTGGGCTACGTGCTGATCTACGTCGTCGGCGTTTTTGTCTGGTCAGCCGAGTCGCCGTTACGCAGCCTCGCGACCCAGGCGTTGGTCGGCTGCGCTCTTGCGGTGGCGGTCCTCGCCGCAGTCGGGTTGCTCGCTGCCTCGGGCTTCGAAAGCTCGTGGGAGGGATTCCACGAGGTCTTCTTCGCCAATGACTTGTGGCAGCTTGACCCGGACACAGATCGCCTGATCCAGATGTTCCCTGAGGAGTTCTGGTTCCGCGCGGTTCTCTTCGTCGGCGCGCTGGTCCTTGTCCAGGTCGCCCTTGTGGCGACCCCGGCGCTGCTTTACCTGGGCAAGGCAAGACGCCAGGAGGAGCGTCGGCGTCGCCTGGCTCTCAGCATGCAGGAGAGTTAGCTAGCCGCAGGAGCAGTTACCGCCGCAAGCGCAGCCGCCGTCACCAGGATCCTCAGGGAAGTCGTCGCCGGCTCGGCTCGGTCGGGCCGTGAGCGAAAGCAAACGACTTGCCTGAGGATGACCTTCGGGGCAGGAGGTCGACTCGTCGGCGCGGTTCATGGCGCGCAGCATCTCGAACTTCGCGTCGCAGCGCGAACAGTAGTATTCGTACAGTGGCAAGGCCTGAACCTCCAGCTTCGGTGTTCGATCGGATGATAGCCTCGCCTGCCGACCAGAGATGCGCGCCTTAAGGTTCGAGCGCTTTGGTGAGCCGTCCGAAGTCCTGACGCTGGCAGACCTGGAGTCACAGGAATTACCTCCAGGCCACGCCAGGGTCCGGCTGGCGCTTCGCCCGATCAATCCAGCAGACCTCTTGACGATCCGCGGGCACTACGGAGCCCTGCCGGATCTGCCAGCCACACCCGGCCGCGAAGGAGTCGGCACAATCGTCGAACTGAG
>DASTBR010000275.1:0-3824 GCA_035711945.1 Dehalococcoidia bacterium | reverse complement strand
GCCTTAAGTAATAGGTAGGGTTCACGACGTCGTGGTGCCCGCCGTAGCAGGACGTCCCCAGAGCGTTATGGCTCGGCCACGTGATGCTCGGGAAGTTCGCGATCGACCCGTAGAAAAAGGTCGAGCCGTTTTCCACCAGGCTGCGCAGATGCGGGATGCTGCCCTGCTCCTCGCGCAGCCTGTTGATCAACTCCGTGTTGCTGACCCCATCCAGCAGGATGATGTACACCCTTTCGGCCTGCTCGCCCGACCCATCATCCACAACGTCCAGCGCCAACCCATCCTGCCGCTTGAAGTACACATCGGCTTCGACGCCGCGCTCGGAGCTCGTCCGCCCGGTGATGTCCTTGCCGTCGATCAGCGGCCAGCCCAGCAACCGCGCGATCGTCGGCGCGATGTCGATCTGCCGGCTATGCGCGTCGAAGACCTGGCCCTTCGCCACCCCCGGTCCGCTGTAGACCAGCGGCGCCCGCGACTGCACGACGTCGAGCGAGCCGTGCTGGCCGGGCGAGCGCCCGAAAGTGTAGCTCAGCGGGTTGTGCACCAGGTCGGGCGCGTTCGGGCTGTCGAACAACTGCGCGATCCGCTCGTAGCCGTAGGGGTAAGAAAGGTGCTCCGGATCGATCCAGCGCGAGTTAACGTCCTCGCCGAACTTGCCCGATTTCCGCGCCGCCTCGTCCTCCTCCGCCAACCAGCCAAGCGCATGCGCGTCCTGGTTCTCGATCGGGTTCTCACCGATCTGCTCGACCACTCGGTACTCGTACCCTCCACGTTCGGAGTGCAACCTCGAAAACCTGACCATCCCGCGCTTCGACCAGACCTCGTACGCCTCCTCGCGATACGTTGCCACGAAGTCCGTTTGCCGACCGGCCGTCTCGTGCGTCAGAAGCTCGTAGATCGCCCGGTTACCAGACTCCTCCTGCTGCGGATCCAGCCCCTGCCCACCGGCCCGCTCCGCCGGCGCCACGCCCGCTCCCCTCTCTGCTTGCGGGGAGGGGCTAGCGGAGGGGTTTCCGGTCGTCGTCACTGTCGCCTCCATGGCCTCTCGAAACTGTGCGTAAAATAGAGCGCAAGCGCACCCCGTTCTTCCCGAGGACGGTCGCTCCGCTCAGAAGATGCCGTTCAATCGTATCTACTCAACCGCGCTGTGGCTGCTCTACGTCGCGGGCGCTCCCGTGCTCACGGCCGCACTTGCCATCATCACCATCCCCCTGCTCCTGACGGAGCCAACCGCAGGTGTCGTCCTTCTCCTTCTCCCGGGCATCCTCACGCTTGCCCCGCTGGTCGGCGTAGCCAATCCCGGCAACGTACCGCGCGACGCCTATGTCCCGGCAACCTTTCTCGGCCTGGTCCGGATCCTTGTGCCCGCGATCATCTGGGCGGCCTGGTTCAGCTACTTCGAGGGCGACGCTCGCGAGGGTCAGGCCCTCGCCCTGGCGCTGATCGTCAGTGGCACAGTTAGTGCCGTGATCTGGGCCTGGAGCGTCGATCAATTCCTGACCGTAGCTCCCTACCTCGACTCGACGACGCCTCGGGCAGTCGTCGCCCGCCGCGTCGAAATCGAACCCGCCCTCGAGCTCGAAGAGCGCAAGGCGATGCTCGCTGCCCGCGAGCGTCATGGCCGCATCGACCGGGCGATCGCCGCAACCCGGCCCCAGCGTGAAGGCGACTCCAGTGCGGTCGTTACCTTTCCTGCTCCAGAAAAGGCTGGCGAGAGCTCAACTGTTGGGGACGGCAAGGAATCCATGCTGGCCCGCTTCCGCTGGAGGCGAGCGCCACGGCCGAGCGCGGAGCCGTCGCCACCTTCGGAGAATGGCGCCGCCCCCGCCCCCGACAACGGGCGCGGCGATGTCTTCACCGGCAACCGCGACCGCGACTGAGTGGCGCTTCCCTTTCTCGAGAGCCGGCTTAGGGACGCGCTCGCGGCCGCCGGTCGCCCCGAGCTCAGCGCTGCCATTGACCGCATCGGCCTGACCAACGATGGCAAGTCATCGATCTACGTCCACCTGCAGACCCGCCCCGGCTGGCCCAAACGTCGCCCCGGCGAGGCTTATCTCCTCTGCCACGTCGACTACCCCGACATCCACGGCCTCGATACCTTCCGCTGGCTGATCAGCGAATCTAAGCTCGAGATTGACCAGGAGCTCCCACGCATCATCCGCTGGCTCGCCCGCGAATAGGTTCTCATCTGTAGTGCGTGACTAAGACGCGCGGTGCTTCGAATCCATTGCCAACCGCTGTTAATGCACCAAACCTAAAATGGGAACCGAGGGCCCGTAGCTCAGCGGTAGAGCAGTCGGCTCATAACCGATCGGTCACAGGTTCGAACCCTGTCGGGCCCACCACCTCGATCACGACGCCGGCAGGACTTCAACGTCGTAGCGGCTCATGCGTGGGTCCGCCGTCGCCAGCGCGAAACCCTCAACCTGCGCCTGTGCAACCAACATCCGGTCGAACGGGTCGTCATGATGCCGCGGCAAACTCCCGGCCGCGTAGGCATGCTCCAGGCTTATGGGCAGCGGCTCGAACCCTCCTGCCTCAAGCTGCTGCAACAGGTCGCCTGGCGCCTCCAGCTTGCCCAGCGCCTGCTTGATTGAGATCTCCCACACGCTCGCCGCGCTGACGTAGATCTGGTTCCTTCCCCTGGCGATCACTTCCCGCGCAGCGTCGCCCAGCGACGGCTCGTCGCCGAGCCACCAGAGCAGGACCTGCGTATCGAGCAGCAGGTTCAAGGACGCTCGCCGCGAAAGGCAGCCGCCATCTCGGCGGGCAGGTCGTCGAAGTCGGCCGCGATGCGTACCCGGCCACGCCAGGCACCTGGCACGCGCTTCTCAGTTGGCGTTGTGTACGGCACCAGCTTCGCGACCGGCTTGCCCGCTTTGCCGATTACGACCTCCTCTCCCGAGGAAACGCGTTCGACAAGACGCGAGAAGTGAGTCTTCGCGTCATGAATGTTAACGATCATACCGCTCTAGATTAGACTAGACTAAGTCTAGTCCGCAACCGAGGCGGTCCTTTTGATGTAACCTGCTTCCGCCGGGCTATGCGGCTCGCCATCCGCGTGCAGGATGTCATGGAACCACATCTCTGGTTCCGCCTCGTACTGCTTTACCCATGAGTCCCACGGATACTGCGTCTGGCTCCGCCCGGCCACCAGCCCCCAGCTGTAAGCGCCCACCTTCTGCTCCCGCAGGTACCCCAGGATCGGGTCAAACGTACTGCCCTGCCCGCGCGACATGTACTCCGTGCACATCAGCGGCCGCTCATAGCGCCGCAGGTTTTCCACGCACCTGGCCATAGACTCCAGCGGCCCATAGTTGTGAAAGCTGATGACGTCCGACCGCTCCAGGCTCAGCCGCTCAATAGGGCGCAGGCGGTCGGCGTCACGCCAGTGCCCGCGCCAGACGCCCGCCGTCAACGGTTGCTCCGGTTCCGCCTCACGGGCCCAATCGAAAGCCTTTTTCAGGAGGGCTAGTGCCATCTCAGCCTTGTCCTCAAGCTCCTGGCCGGTGTAAGCAGGGTTGGGATTGTCCGGCTCATTGAAGAGGTCCCAGGCATGAATCCTCGCGTCACTCCTGAAGCGTTCGATAACTCCGCTGACATACGGCTCCAGCTCATCGTGCCGGCCGGGGTCACCGAGGATCTCCGCCCCCGGGCTCTGCACCCAACGCGAGTTATGGACGTGCGGACGAGGCTCCCTCTGCTTGCCCGGCTTCGGCTTTGGATCCCACACACCATCGAACAACACCAGCACCGCGCCGATGTCGTGGCTCTCCGCCACCTCCAGAAACTGCTCGACCCGCCCCAGGAGGGCCTCGCTGTCT
>DASTBR010000274.1:0-10685 GCA_035711945.1 Dehalococcoidia bacterium | reverse complement strand
GAATGTTCCGGACCTCGCGATAGATGTCCTCTGGCCTGAACACCTTGTTTGCCATCGCCTCGCCCCTGTCGTTCGGGAGCTCTTCGATTTTTGCCTTGATCTCGTTCCGCAGCGATTCGTACTGCGTTCGCGGCACAATTCCGGCTGGCTCCCGTCCCTGGACATTGAAGAAAACCCGGCCGTAGTATCCTCCGGCGCCCCAGACGCGCGTCTTCGACCAGTCGACCATGTCGACCTTCAGTTGGGTGACCTCCCTCGGTTTCTCCTTGAGGACGAGGTACCCCTCCTGGATCAACCAGTCGTTGATGCAAAGCCCGCCGTACATCGTCTTCGCGCCGTGATCCGAGACCACGAAAACGTGCGTCTCCGGAGGCAACGCGGCCACTAGCTCGCCGACCAATCGGTCAACGTGCCGGTAGTAATCGCGAATCGTGAACTCGAATGGCCCACCCTTTTCGAACTTCGGATGCTCTGGCGCGTGCTGACCCCAGAAGCCGTGATGCATCCTGTCCGTTCCCATCTCGACCATCATGAAGAAGTCCCACGGCTTGCTGCGCAAGAAATGGTGCGCCAGCTTGAAGCGCTTATTAGTCATCTCGTAGATCTGGTCGACGATCCTCTGCTTGTCGTCGGTTCGGAAGTCCATCACGTCCAGCAGGTATTCGCCGACGACCTCGGAGATTTCCTGCTTGAGCTGCGGCGGATAGGTGTATTCGCTCTGGATGCTCGGCGTCAGGAAGCATCCGACCATCGATCCCCGGACTTGCGTAGGCGGATAACTCTGCGGCACACCCAGCAGGATCACGTCCTTGCCGCGCTCGGAGAGGATGTCCCAGACCCGCTTCTCACGGATCAGCGCCGAAGTAGCGAACTGCAGCTCCTCGTAGTTGTAGTCACCGCGATTGCGGAACCCGTAAAACCCAAGCTCGCCCGGGTCGCGCCCCGTCAGCATGCAGCTCCACGCCGGCACGGTAATCGGCGGGATGCAGCTTTCCAGCCTTCCCCACGCACTCTGCTCCCGAAGACTCTTCAGGTGGGGCAGCTCATCCCTCCACTGCTCGAAGACCAGCTCCGGCACGAGGCAGTCAAGGCCGATAACGGCGACTCGGGTCATGGCAGGACGGCCGAACGCTTCGCGATCTGCCTATCCTTCCTCAACGTCCTCGAGGAACTCAGTCGGCTTCGACACGAAGAAGCGGTAGTCGACAAACATGCTCTTCACACCAAGCTGATGGAAGAGCGTATTCAGGTCCCCGTGGTGTCCCCGTTCGTGAAGCAGCAGATTCGTCAGGACGTCTGCCCGGCTTAGTTCTTCGGGGCCAAATTCAAGGTCGAAGGTCTGCTTGGCCAACAGTTCCTCGTCCGGCACGTCGAGAGCCTTGCGGAAGGTAGCTCGCAGTTTCGCCCGATACGGCTCAACCGCCTTCCAATCTGGAATCCTCTCATACAGGTCGTCCCAGCTTTCTACGTCCGGGAACGGCGCTTCGTGGAGTCCCAGGCCCCACTTGTCCTCGTTCAGCCAGCCGTCATAGGCGTTGAGTACGTGCAGCAGCGCTCGGCGCACGCTGGGCCAGCCCGAGCCAGCCACCGGATCAACAAACTGCTCCCGGCTCAGCTTCTCGATCGTCTTGCCCAGGCGCTCCCAGGCGAAGTCCGTATACGCGTAAAGCTCTTCGATCGCTGCGCGGTCCATCAGTGCTGCACCCCCGATTGCATCAGTACGCCGTTATGGATCAGAAAGCTGCGGATGGCATTCCCCGCCCGTGCCTTGTCGAACTTCGAGCCATCGATCCGCTGCTGGAACTCGTCGATCCTCTCGCTGAAGTGGCGGCGCGCCTTCACGCTAATCCGCAGATCTCCACTCTCCTTCTTGCGATAGAAGCACTGTTTGACAATCTCTTCCGGGCTGGAGTCGACGAACGCGCAGAAGCTCGAAAGCGCATCAAGGCGTGCATCTTCGGCATCCTTGTCGCTGGGGCCGTAGTGCCTCTCGAGCCCGCTGATCCACTTCCGTACAGGCTCCGACTCCCGAAGCTCTGACCCATTGAGCACATTCTCAGTCTCGATGCTTCCTCCCGGCCGTTCAAACCACGAATCACTTGCTCCCGGGAGGCGAACTTCCACCCACGGCCGCAAGCGGCAGTAGTAAGATCAACCCGCCTGCGAGGCCTCGTCATTCATGTCAAGCAAGCTGGAACAGGAAATCGAGGAGATTCTCGCCCGAACGGGCGGGCCGCCGGCTCCCGCACGCTTCCGTCCACGCGGCAGTTCCTTGCGTCAGGCCTTTGGCAAAGCCGCTTCTTCAGTTGGGTCGTTGCTCGCCGGTGTCAATGCCGGACAGCTGATGCTGGCCTCGATCCTGCTGATCATTGGCAGCTGGTTCGTCCTCCGACAGTGGGAAACCGCGATGACGATCGTCGCCCTGGTGGGCCTTGCTCTCTTCGTGGTGGCCTTCGTCCTTGCAATCGCCCGCCGTCGCTCGCGAGGCTCTGGCCCACCGGAGACTCGCTACTGGCGCGGTCAACCGATGGACTACGACGCCTCAACGCAAGGATCGTTCCGCAATCCTTTCCGTAACCTGTTTCGACGCCGCTAGGAACCCGCTAGGCGCTGCGCGCGTATAACCTTCGAAGGATCCCATGAAGCTACCTCTCCTTCTTCTCGTTGCCCTCCTCGTCGCGCTTGCAGCCTGTGGCGATGATGACGACACCCCCGCCGGCGCCACCACGAACACTGTCGAAAGCGAATCCAGTGCCGCCTCGCCCGAACCTTCCGCCGATGCTCTCGACCCCGCTCAAACCCTTCCCACGGCCGACGATGTTTCGGCCTACATCGACGATCTTGCCCTCGACATCGGCGAGCGACCCGCCGGTAGTGACCAGGAACAGGCGGCCGCTGACTACCTGCGGAGCCAACTCGAGTCCTTCGGCTACACGGTCGAGGAGCAGGCCTTCGAGATATCCTCAGCCGTTAACGATCTCTCGACTGTCGAGGCCGAGGGCGAGCAGTTCGTGGCCTACGCGGCGCAGGGCAGCGCGGCCGGTGAGGTGGAAGCGCCGCTCATCTTTGCCGGCTTTGGCAACGCCGAGGATCTACCGCGCGAAGCCGCCGGCGCCATCGTCGTCGAGCAGCGCGGCGAGATCCCCTTCTCGCAGAAGGTCAGCAACGCCCAGGATGCTGGAGCCCGGGCACTGATCATCTACAACAACGAACCGGGGTTCTTCGCCGGTACACTGGGCGGCCAGCGCGCGAACATCCCCGTCATCCTGGTCTCAGGCCTCGATGGCGGCGCACTCAAGGACGCAGCTGAAGCCGGCGAATCGGGCCGCGTCACTGCCACGGTCCGCGAGACCAACGAATCGCAAAACGTGGTCGGGCGCGGGAGCGATGGGCCCTGCCGAATCGTCGTAGGCGGCCACTACGATACCGTCACCGCTGTCCAGGGCGCACTCGACAACGCCTCCGGGACAGCCGCGATCCTGGAGGTCGCCCAGACGCTGGCCGCTCGTGATGTCACTGATGGCATCTGCATCGTCGGCTTCGGCGCCGAAGAGATCGGCCTTATCGGCAGCGCATATTTCGTCCAAGAACTCGACGAAGAGGAACGAGCGGCGCTCCTCGGCATGATCAACCTGGACTCCGTCGGCTATGGCGAGGATCTCGCGCTCGCCGGCTCCCGGGCCCTCTCCGACCTGGCGCTCGAGATCGCCGCTTCGCAGGGCATTGATATCGAGCGCGCCGAGCTGCCCCCCGGCGCCAGCTCGGACCATGCCTCCTTCCTCAATGCCGAACTTCCGGCGGTCTTCTTCTTCACCGCGGAAACCGGACCGATTCATACACCCGAAGACACCGTCGAGCTCGCTAACGAGTTCACGATCACCGAGGCGATTCTCCTCGCCCTTGCCACCATCGAGGCACTTAATGAGAGCGCCTGAATTGCCCGCCCCAACGGCCATTGCTAGACTCGCCGAGATGCGACGCGTCTTCTTATGTCTCACACTCGCGTTTGCAGCCCTGGCCCTTTCCGGCTGCCTCCTCGGCGGAGACGATGACGACGACGACGGCGGCGATGGCGACGAGGCAGCGATCCCGGGCGAGGAAGACCTCGCAATTGAGGATGTCCCCGAGGCGCCGGCGCCACAATCTCGCGCCGAGCCGGTGGTCATCCCGGCCGATCAAGTGCCCGGCGCGCCCTCCGGCAGCGCCGGCGGCGAGGGCAATTACACCGTCGTTTCCGGCGACACCTGCGGCGGCATCGCCGAGGCCAACGGCATCACCACCGACGCCCTGATCGCCGCCAACGACGGGCTCGATTGCGCGGCACTGCAGGTCGGCCAGCCACTGACGATTCCGCCTCCGCCCGAAGAAGAGGGCGAAGGCGAAGAAGGCGAAGGTGAGGGTGAAGCCGATGACGATACGGCAGACGGCGACGGCACTTACACGGTCCAATCTGGCGATACTGGAGCCGCGATCGCCGATGCCTGCGGCATAACGCTGGACGAGCTGGCCGAGTTAAACCCCGACGCCGACCTGAACAGTCTGCAGGTCGGGCAGGTGATCAACGTCCCCGCCGACTGCAGCCCCTAAGCATCAGCGCCTCAGACCCGCCGGATCCCGTCGAAGATCAGGTCGACTGCGATCACGATCAGCACGATCGCCAACCCGCGACCGGCTTCCCTTACGCCAAGCAACCAGGCATCGCTGGTCACCTGGTGCGCTGCCGTGATGGCTGCACCACAAACGGCAATCGCCACCAGCAAGGGCACGGTAGTGTCGAGCGCTCCCCGGTCAGCCCCATAGAAAGCTGCCGCTACCAACGTTGCCGGCGTCGCCATCCACAGCGCTAGGCGCAGCCCGGCAACCGCTTCGGAATAACCGCCCTCGTATCTCGGGGCTACCCAGGGATCTCGCATTACGAACACCCTGATCACTCCAAGGATTAGTAGCAGCCCCGTGCCTACCTGGAAGCTCGACAGCGACACGTCCAGTGCGTCAATCACGTCGTCGCCGAACGTCGCAGCCGCCAGCAGCCCCACCGTCGCGAGGGAAAAACCCCCAATGGCGCTCACCCACCTGCGCGCCGCATCCAGTTCCGCTGACAGGCTGCGCCAGGTCAGTAACAGGCCTGGAGGATTCAAAATCACGAGAAAGGTCAGGAAGAGCCCGAGAAGCTCGCTCAAGGCCGGCCAGGCTCGCGCATAACCCTCCCGTCAATGGCGTCCGCCGTGTAGATCAGACCTGATATCGCGTGTTGCTGGTCGTCCATCCGTGTTATGCCCTCAGCGAACCAAGCGCCCGCCTCGGCCTCACCGTCCGTCGCTTGTCTGTCTGTCAGTATCCCGGCTCCGCAACGCGCACGTTCCTCGATGTCGTCCGCCAGGTCGCCCAGGCGCTCGTCCTCCACAGATAGCCGCCAGAGCGCGGCCAGTCCCTCGACCCACGTACCCAGCGAGGCCGCCCGCCGGTCATCCCCGCGCATCGCATCGGCCACCGCGTTGTCTTCCTTTTGCGACTCGGCCCGAACCAGGAATCCGAACCTTCCTGCCAGGTCGCGCGCGTAGTCCGTGTGATGGTCGGCCAGTCCCCACTCGACCATCTCCGCCAGGCCGTATGCCCCCCAGTGGTCGTTCAACGGCGGAAACTTCACGTTCTCCACTTCGTCCCTATACAGCGTGATAAAGTCCGCCGCCGCCCAGGCCGTTTCGTCGAAACCTTCTTCGGGAAACGCTTCATGGAGCAATGCGAGCGCCCATAGCGCTTCTCCCGGGTAATACAGCGAGGTCGTGCCCAGCTCCGGCGCGTTCTCGTCCAACAGCCACTTGATGTGGAAGCCGCCGTCCTCACGCTGCAGGCTCGCCATGAAGCGGCCGAGCGCCTTCATAACCTCGTCGTGTTGCTCGTCCCCTGTCAGCAACCGGCGCTCCGCCAGTGCAATCGCCATCAGCGCGCTCGCCCCTAGCTTCGCCTCGTTGTTGTCCGACAGTGCGAGCCAATCGTCATGTGGCACGAGCCGATCGAGCATCCACTCGACACCGCGGTCGGCGGCTGTCATGGCCTCCGTACTATCCAGGCGGCCTGCCGTCTGGAATAGCGACATCGTTACGCCCGCGTGACGCACGATGTTGTAACTGTCGGGCGGCTGGCTTCCTTCGTCGGCGTATTCGTACAAGTACGACCCATCATCCTCCTGCCCTGCTATAAGCCACTCACTCGCCGCCACTGCTGCAGTGCGGGCGCCGTCGGCCGTCAATTCACCGCAGTGCTCGCTGGGGACGATCGCCACCCGCACAGCGACCAGCGAAACAGCCCAGAAGGCAACAGGAAGCGCGAAAACAGCGAGCCTCACCCGCTGCCCTCTTGTGGAATCTTTGGAAGGAAAGCCTTCTTATCCATCGCCGGCCATAGACTAGTCTCGCTCCCATCTGAAACCTGGAAGAGCATTGACGCAATCCGCGGACCCGACCTTCCCTTCTCAGGACCCAGAAGCCGTACCGCCGCCGCCTGCGGGAGTCCTCGGACTGCCGACCCGGAGTTGGCGGTCGAGCCGTCGCATTTTTTGGGCCGTCCTGCCCAGTTCCTCACCTCTGCGAGGTCGGCGCCTCCAGCTGCTCGTCAGTTCCCGCTTCCTATCCGAATCGTCCCAGCAGATGCTGACCTACGCAGCCCTGATTGCCCTGGGTTCCCAGTCCAGCTTCAAGGCCGCCCTTGTGATGATTGCTTCGCTGCTTCCGCAGACGATGTTCGGGCTGGCCGGCGGCGTCGTTGCCGACTGGCTACCGAAGCGCATCGCCTTGATGATCGGCTACGCCGCGCAGGCCGCCATTTGCTTCGCCCTGCCCTTCGTCCTCGGCGATAGCCTGTTCGGCGTGCTCGGATTGCTGTTCCTTGTCTTTGCCTTCGCCCAGATTTCGGCGCCGGCCGAAGCCTCCATAGTGCCGCTTGTGGTCGAGGAGCGACAACTGGTTTCAGCGAACTCCTGGATCAGCTTCGCCGTTGTCGCCGGCTCGGTGGTCGGCACCGTGATCTTCGCCCCGATACTCGTCAAGGTCTTCGACGTTAAGCCTGTGTTCATCCTCTCCGGTATCTTCTTTTGCCTCGCGATGGCGCGCCTCTTTGCTCTCTCAATCGGCAGACCTAAGGTCGATCCTCTGAGGGTTGAGAACGTACAGCGGCCCGACCTCCGTTCTGTCTTTCGCTGGCTTGGCGAAAACCGCATGCCCTTCCTCATGCTCTCGCTTGGTGTCCTCGCTGGCGCCGCTAACTTCGCCATGGTCATGCTCGCTCCGCGCTACACCGCCGAAGTGCTTCACGCCGATCCGGCCAACGCCGTTTACATCTTCTGGACGTCGGGACTCGGCCTTTTCGCCGGACTCCTTATCGGCCCTTACATCATTCGCGGGCTCGGCGCATGGACTGCCGCTCTCCTCGGCTTCTTCCTCATCACTGTCAGCCTCTTCCTCCTCGGCGTCATCGACTTCACCGTCGACATCCTCAACGCCATCGGCCTGATTGACATCTACAAGCTCGGGTTCCTGCCAATCTCCGACCGTCTCGCCGCGGCGTCGATTATGGCCGCCCCGCTCGGCTTTGGTATCACAGTCGCGACGCTTTCGGCCCAGACCTACCTCAACGCGACCGTCCCTGAGGCGCTTCAGGGCCGCATCTTCGCCATCTATCTCGTCCTCCGCAACGGCTCGGCAATCATTCCCCTGCTGCTCATGGGCCTCGTCGCCGAGGTCACCGGAGTCCAGCCCGTAACGGCCCTGGCGCCGTTCCTGCTCCTCGGTTTAGCGATCTATGCCGCACGCCTCCACACCCGTTGGTCGCGCTCGCTGCAGGCTCCGGCCTACCCCGCCTGAGCCACCAACCTCTATAGCCAAAGGTTGTATTGGCCCTCCATAAGGCACCCCTTACGCTCGATTCATGACAACGACGACGCCCAGGACTGCTCCGCCTGACCGCTACTTCCGCCTGCCCGAGGGCATACGGCCGGCGCTCTATAACGCGCGCCTCGACATCTACGTCGAGGACCGCCGCTTCACCGGTCAGGTCGATATCGAGATCAACGCCTCGGAGCCAATCGGCGAGGTCCTCCGCCTCCATGCCCACCGCCTGCAAGCCGACCGCGTTGACCTCAACGGCGCGCCTGTCAACAACTGGGAGCCCGAGCCCGAGAGCGAAACCCTTCGCATCGAGCTCGACGGCTCGCTTGGCACGGGCAAGCACGTCCTCAGCATCTCCTACCGCGGCGATTTCTCATCGCAGGACATGTTCGGACTGTACTGGGCCGGCGACGTTGCCATTACCCAATTCGAGTCTGCTTACGCCCGCCGCGTTTTCCCTTGCTTCGACGAGCCCGCGTTCAAGGCGCCCTGGCAAATCACGATAAGCGCCGAGGACCGCTACACCATCCTCTCCAACGGTTCACCCGAGGACGAGCGAGTGTCCGGCGGCCGCCGCACGATCACCTTCTCACCCACTCGGCCTCTTGCCAGCTATCTCGTCGCCATCGGCGTCGGCGAGGTCGAAGGCAGCGATCCCTTGCAGCTCGGCGAGACCACGATCCGCACCTGGGGTAAGGGTGAACAGTCGAAGCTCTCGAGCTTCGCCCAGGATATAGCTCACTTCTCGCTCTCCAAAGAGGCGGAGTACTTCGACGTTCCTTACCAGTTCGGCAAACTCGATCAGCTGGCCGTAAAGCAGTTCCAGTTCGGGGCCATGGAGAACGCCGGCCTGGTTGTCTACAACGAATCCGACCTCTTGATCGACCCCGAGCGCACGCCGCTCTCCGGCCGCAAGCGCGTCGCCGAGGTCATTTCCCACGAAAACGCCCATCAGTGGTTCGGCAACTACGTGACCATGAAGTGGTGGGATGACCTCTGGCTCAACGAGTCATTCGCCACCTGGCTCGCGCTCAAGATCATCGACGAGTGGCAGCCCACCTGGAAGGTCTGGGAGGAAAACGAGCTTTTCCGCCGTGAGGCGCTGAACATCGACGCCCTCGACTGCACCCACCCGATCCGCGCCGACATCAGGGCCGTCCAGGAGTCCGACGAGCGCTACCGTCAGATCACCTACTACAAGGGCGGCGCCGTCCTCACGATGCTTGAGGCCTACCTCACGTCCGACGCCTTCCGTGAGGGTATGCGCTCGTACATGCGCGCCCACGCCGACGGCAACGCCACCGCACGCGACCTCTGGGATGCCCTCGGCCAGGCCTCTGGCCAGCCGGTCCGAGAGGTTGCTGAAGACTGGGTCGACCGGCCCGGCTTCCCCCTCATCGAAGCTAGCCTCCGTGATGGCGGCCTCCACCTTCGCCAGCTCCGCTTCAACCTCCACCAATGCACCGAGGAGCGCCCCTGGTCGGTCCCTATGGTCGTCCGCTTCATAGATGACAGCGGCGAGCAAACTCGCCGCTACCTCTTCACTGACCGCGAAGCGACGTTCGACCTCGAAGCCTCAGGCGAGGTCAGTCTGCTCTGCGCCAACGCCGCAGCCAGTGGGTTCTATCGTGTCGCCTATGATGACGATCTCTCACGCCGGCTCACGGAGCGCTTCGACGACCTGGCGCCCGTCGAACGAGTCGCCTATCTGTCCGACCTCTGGGCTCTCGCCTTGTCGGGCGAGCGCCCCATTACGCCCTTCCTCGACACTGTCGCTGCCCTTGGCGACGAACAGGAAGAGGCTGTCCTCGCCATAGCCAGCATCGGTCTCGCTTATCTCAACTCGAAGCTACTCGACGATGCAGCCCGTGAAGACCTCCGTCGCTTTGTCGTCGACCTCTTCGGCCCGGCGTTCGATCAGGTCGGCTGGGACCCGTCTCCTGGTGAGGACGAGCCGGCCCGCGTCCGCCGCTCCGAGTTGGTGCGCCTGGTCGGTTCTATCGGACGCTCGCAAAAGCTCGTCGAGGAGGCTGGTAAGCGCCTCGACAATCTCCTCGGCGACGGCGATCACAGCCTCGACGCGAACCTGCTCGACATCACGACGATGATGGCCGCGCGCGGCGGTGATGAAGACCGCTTCAGTCTCATCCTCAAGGCTGCCGAGTCAGCGCCCGATCCAATCGGCAGGAGGCGCTACCGCAACGCACTGGCCGCCTTCGAGGACCCGGCCGTCAACGCCAAAGCCCTGGACCTGACACTCACCGAAACCATCCAGGGGCCAGACCTCTTCCGCTTTTACAACATCGCCCTGGCCAACCCGAAGACCCGCGCTGCCGCCTGGCGCTTCTACTCCGGAAACTGGCCAGTGCTTTCAGAGCGCACCGGTGGCGCGACGATGCTCGGTTACCTGATCGAATTCCTCCAGGCCATCGGCCCTGATTACGAGGAGCAGGTGCGCGACTTCTTCAAGCAGAATCCCTCCCAGAAAGCCTCCCGGGCAGTCGATCAGACGCTCGAAGTCCTTGCCGTCGACAGCGCCTTCAAGAAGACCTCATCAGCCGAAGCTGCATCGTGGCTACGGGCGCGCGTAGGTTCTGCCTAGCACGCCGCCCGTTTTGGTAAGGTGAACCGGCTTCGCCGCAGAACTGAGCCTCTTCACCAGGACTGGCCCCACGTCGTCATCGTCGGTGGCGGGTTCGGGGGCCTGAACGCCGCAAGAGCGCTCGCCGGGAAGCCTGTCCGCGTTACCCTCGTCGACCGTCGCAACCATCACCTCTTCCAGCCCCTGCTCTACCAGGTTGC
>DASTBR010000273.1:0-3648 GCA_035711945.1 Dehalococcoidia bacterium | reverse complement strand
CGATCTTGGGAATGAGCTCGGCGCGAGCGTACTTCATCGTGTTGAATCCATGCAGCCTGATCCCGTCGCAGACCTCGCCGGCGACCTTCGCCATGTACGGATTAACAGCCGAGATCATAACCCGCGGGGGCGCGACGTCGAGGGGGCCCGGGTTGAAGTTCGGCGTCATCAGCGTGTAGTCGTAGTTGTCGCTGTGGTAGTCCGGTCGGGTCGCGTTCTGCCACGAATCCCAGATCGCGCGCAGGCAGTTTGCGTAGTCGCGCATGCGCGGCGCCGGCGGCGTGTTCCAGTGCGTCTGATATCGCCGCACGTTGTGTCCCTTCACCTGCGACCCAAGACCGAGGATGAAACGGCCCTTGCTGTACTTCTGCAGGTCCCATGCTGCCTGTGCCACGGTCATAGGCGCCCGCGGAAAGGCGATCATCACCGCCGTCCCCAGGGTCACACGCTGAGAGTGCTCCGCAGCGACGGCCAGCGGCAGCATCGGGTCGTGTCCGACCTCGGGCATCATTACGCCGTCGTAGCCCAGCCGCTCGACCTTCTCGATCGCCGCAGGGATGGCGTGCATATCGAAGGGAATACCCGTCTCAACCTTCATCAGAGCCTCCTCTGTGGCAGCTTTGTGGTAGGCCATTCAAGCATGCGTAATAAGCGGGCCGCAAGGAATTGGCGAAATGGTTGACCGAGCAAAGTCGCTGCTGTGTCCTTCAGCCTCCGCCTGCCTAGACTAAGGTTCATTCTCCTCAGGAGGTGGCCCGAATGGCCCAGGTCAACACGGTCCGTGGTGCAATCGATACGGCCCAGCTCGGCTTCACCCTGATGCACGAGCACGTCATCATACTCTCGGAAGGCGTCGTCGAAGCCTGGCCCTCGTTGTTCGACGAGGAGCAGCGCGTCAAAGACGCCGCGCGCCTGCTCAACGAGCTTCACGCCGCTGGCGCGCAAACCATTGTCGACCTTACCGTCATGGGCCTTGGCCGCAACATTCCCCGCATGCAGCGCATAGCCGCGCAGACTGACCTCAACATCATCGTCGCCACTGGCCTCTACACGTATGACGAGTTGCCGCATCACTTCCAGAACAACGAAGCACTGCCCAAAGAGCTGGCGCGCGACGCCGATTACCTCGCCCGTTTCTTCGTCGGCGACATCGTTGACGGCATCGGCGATACCGGCGTCAAAGCCGCCATCCTCAAGGTCGCCACCGACGAGAAGGGCGTCACTCCCGGCGTCGAGACGGTGCTGCGCGCAGTGGCGCGCGCACAGCGTCAGACCGGCGCACCAATCTCCACGCATACCCACGCCGCCAGCCACCAGGGCAAGCACCAGCAGGACATCTTCGAGGAGGAAGGCCTTGATCTCTCGCGCGTGGTCATCGGCCACAGCGGAGACACCACCGACCTCGAGTACCTGGGCGGTTTGATTGCTCGCGGGTCATACGTCGGGATGGATCGCTTCGGCATCGAGGCGCCCGGCTTCATCTCACTCGAAGAGCGCGTCGACACGATCGCTCGACTCTGCGAGATGGGTCATGCCGACAAGATCGTCATTTCGCACGACGCTTCCTGCTACATCGACTGGTTCCCCGAAGAGGCGCTCAAGATGGTCGTGCCTCGCTGGCACTTCACGCACATAAGCAACGATGTGATTCCGTTGATGCTCGAGCGTGGAATCACGCAGCAGCAGGTCGACCAGATGACCATTACCAACCCGCGGGCCATCTTCGAGCGCCAGGGCGGTTATTGACGGTCAAGGTCTTCGTCCCGACTGGAACCTGGAACGTTCGCGCAGGCCTCAACGCCGAAAGCGTGCTCGATGGCGCCCGGGCTGCCGAGGCTGCGGGCCTGGACGGCGTTTTCGCCGGCGATCATGTCACGTTCTACGGCAACGGCAACGATGGCCTGGTCAACCTTGCTCCCATCGCCGCCGTTACCAGTCGCCTCGAGCTCAAGACCTGTGTCTATCTGCTCGCCCTGCGCCATCCAACCGCGGTTGCGCTTCAGTGCGCGATGCTCGATCAACTTTCCAACGGCCGTTTCAGCCTCGGGGTTGGGGTTGGTGGTGAGGATCCTCAAGAGTTCAGAGCCTGTGGCGTCGATCCAGCCACACGCGGGGCTCGGACGAACGAGGCCATCCAAGTCCTTCGTTCCCTCTGGACTCAGGAGGAAACCACGTACCGTGGCAAGCACTTCGACTTGGACGGCGTCCGCCTGCAACCCAAGCCTCTGTCCGAAGCCGGCATCCGTATCCAGGTCGGCGGCAGGTCTGACTTCGCACTCAGGCGCGTGGCACGCTATGGCGATGGTTGGACAGGCCTCTGGAACTCCAGTCGGCGTTTTATCGAGGCGCAGGAGAAGGTCGCCGAGTGGGCCCACGAGGCTGGTCGCGCGGACCACGACTTCGAGTTCGGCATGCAGTTCTGGTGCGCCGTTGACAACGACCGCGACGCTGCGCGGGAGCGCGTGTCACGGCGAATGGAAGGCTTCTACCGTCTTCCCTTCTCGTCCTTCGAAAGGTACGTTCCTTACGGGTCGGCCGAGGAGGTCGCTGAATTCATCGAGGCCTACGTCGAGGCCGGCTGCCAGCACGCCAACCTGGTGCTGGTCGACGAGTCGGCAGGGGCCGTCGTCGAAGCAGCCGCCAAAGTCAGAGCGCTTCTGAACCGGTCGGCGTCCGGATAACGCGATAGGCAAGCGCGTCGTCAATGGACTTCTTGAGGCCCGCCAGGTCCGGCGTCGGAACGTTGAGTCGATAGTCCGCTGTCCGGTCGGCGAAGCGCCTCATCCACTGGCAGCGTTCGAGGAACCCATTGAGCACGTGACGGTCTCCGCCCAGCCACAGTCGCTCGATGTCGCCTTCGTGCGGCGACAGCTTCTCACGAGCGGTTTCACACACCTTGTCGAAGAGCTCCCGGATCTGCTTCTCCCTGATCCGGGCGAAGCGCTTCTGCGACCATCCACCGGCCTTGTGTTGACTGCCAACGTAGCGTGTCTCGGTTTTTGAGCTTACGAGCTGGGTACCGTGAAATACGCCAATCGCAAAGCGGCCAAGCCGAATAAGCACAATTGCCGTCCGACACTCGACTGCTACCTGTCTCAGGAGCTCGTCAGGGACGAATCCTGCCTGTTCCGCCTCCGTTGAGACCGGAAACGGAGGCGCGACCGCGATGTCCTCGCCGGACGCCTTGAACACTACCCAGCCGGTGTCTGACGGCGTGTCGTCGTAGCGATGGCCTGGAGGAAGCACAGTGGTATGCAACACGTCGGCATCGCGGAGGTTATCTAGTAGGCCGCCAAGCGCCCCCCGTCCAAGTCGTTTCTGAATGGCTGCCATGTCCTCACGATAGGCACGACCGCCCGTTCTCAGGCGAACGACAGCTGCCAGAGGTCGTTGAGCAGGTTCTGGCTTCCGTCGCGGCCACCAAAGATCAGGAGGCTGTTGCCACCCGCTAGCCAGGCGGCGTCGTGTCCGCTTCGTGCTGGCGGGAATTCTCCAGCCGCCGTTATCTGCAGCCACGAATCCGACAGGAAGTCGAGGATCCACAGATCATTCGCGACGCCGCCCTCGGTCCTACCTCCAAACAGCACCGCAGCCGGTTGGTCTGCCACCACGAGCGAGTAAAGATTGCGCGCCGCCGGCCCCTGCGCC
>DASTBR010000272.1:0-4098 GCA_035711945.1 Dehalococcoidia bacterium | reverse complement strand
GTCGGCGCCTCTGTCGGTTGGGCTGCAGTTCGAGACAGCCATGGCGCTGAGCGGCCTGGGCGACGGCAACGCGTCAAGCCTCGTGGAGCGCGGGCGGCAGATCGGCTCAGCGGCGGGGGGCTGAACTGGCCTTACGGGCGGTCAATCAGCCGGTGAGCTGGTGGGGCTGGCATGGCTACAGCCAGCCGCAGCCACTGAGCATTACACAGGTGCTGCGGGCAGGGAACCTGTCAGCTGAGATGGCAGCCTTGCTCTGGATGGGGTTGGAAAAGGGCTCATCGATTGTCGTGGCTTCCGATCCTCCGTCTTCAGGGAAGACGACTACGTTAAGCGCGCTGCTGCCCTTCTTCCCGGCCGACGGTGTCCTCTACTTCACTCGCGGGCTGGGTGAGCGTTTCGAGCTGCCGCCGCTGGGGGAGGAGCCGGTGTACCTGATGGTTAACGAGATCTCCGACCATCTGCCTGTATACAGCTGGGGAGCCAACGTGCAGCGCATCTTCGAGCTGATGAGCGAGGGCTACGCAATGGCATCGACGATGCACTGCGACACGACCGATGAGGTCATCGACCAACTGCGCGACGACGTGGGCGTCGAGGAGTCGTTGATTGGGCACCTGACATTCGTGCTGCCGATCGATGTCCGCTGGGACCAGGGGGCGGTGCGGCGCAGGTCGCTGGAGCTGGCGCTGCTGGAGCCGTGCGATGGCGCCCCGCAGAAGGCGACCCTGGGAGAGTGGTCGGAGACGACCGACAGTTATCTCTCGCCATCCGACGAGGCGCTGGCGAGCTTCGGCGCGCGGTTTGGCGACGACGCATCGACCGTGCGGTCGGAGATGGAGGGGCGCGCGGCGATGCTGATTGACCTAGCTGAACGCAGTGCAACGGCAGACGAGGTCGAAGCGGCCATTGCGGAGTACAGAGCGAAGCCGTGAGTGTGGTCGTTCTCTGGGATATCGACCAGACGCTCGTCCGGACGGGCGGCGCTGGGAGCGCCGGGATGGACCTGGCCTTCGAGGAGATCTACGGTGTCGCTGATGCTTTCGGTCGAGTGGAGTTCAGCGGGCGCACAGATTACGCGATCTTCCGGGACGCTCTGTACTTCAATGAGGTGAGTCAGGAGGGGTTCGAGGAGCAGCTGGCGCGGTTCCGGGAAGTCTATCTTCGTCACCTGGCAACGCTGCTTCCTGAGAAGGATGGCACGGTCCTGCCCGGCGTCCTCGAGCTGATCAAGGCGCTTCAGGCCGAGAAGCTCGCACAGGGCGTAGCGACGGGCAACTTCGAGGGCGGCGCACGCCTGAAGCTCGCGCACTTCGGTCTCGACGCCTGGCTGGAGCACGGCGCCTATGGCGATCGGACAGCAATACGCTCGGAGCTTGTGGCGGAAGCGGCGCGACGCGTGCGTGAAGAGTACGGCCTGAGTAATGGCCGCGTGGTGGTCATAGGCGATACGCCGCTGGATGTCGAAGGAGCTCGCGAGAACGGATTCAGCTCCGTGGCGGTGGCGACCGGCCGGCACAGCGTCGGGGACCTCGAGCTGGCGGGGGCGGATTGTGCCGTCGCCGACCTCGGGGATACGGAAGAAGTTCTCCGTTTCATCACAACCGTGCCAAGTAATTAGCCCCGGGGACGGGCGTGCGAAGAGGCTAAGCTGCGGCTAGAGGGAGGTGGCGAATGGACCTCATTGGGTTGCGCGACTTGGCCAACATCGCCGGGCTGGACGGCGACTCACAAAGCGACCGCAATCGTGTGCGCGGTTGGTTGTCACGAAACAGGATTCCATATGTGTCGATCGGCCGGGCGGTCCGTGGCCGGCCGAGCGGCGCCTTGATCTCGACGGTGGCGCTTGTTGCGGCGGTCGAGCGCGCTTCAGCAATAAGAGCCGACCGGCGACGGCGACGACGCAGCCAGCGCTCAGCGCAGGACCGCCTGGTGTAGCTACAGATTACTCCTCCCCCAGGTAGGCCTTGCGGACCAGGTCGCTTGTGCGGAGGTTCTCAGCCGTGTCGTCGGCGACGAGAGCTCCGGACTCCAGGACATAGCCACGGTTGGCGACGGCGAGCGCCATCGCCGCGTTTTGTTCGACCAGCAGGATCGTCATGCCCTGCTTATTTATGTCTACCACTGTCGTGAAGATCGTCTCGACGAGGATTGGTGAGAGGCCCATGGATGGCTCGTCGAGGAGCAGAACCTGGGGCTGGGCCATCAAGGCTCGGCCGATAGCCAGCATCTGCTGCTCGCCACCGGAGAGCGTCCCCCCTGCCTGGCTGCGCCGGTCGCGAAGTCGGGGGAAGAGCTCGAAGACCCGCTCGATGTCAGGTTTGACGTCTTCCTTACGAGCGAAAGCACCCATTTCGAGGTTCTCGAGCACAGAAAGTCGGGAGAAGATTCCGCGACCCTCGGGGGCCTGGGAGATCCCCATCTGGACGATGCGGTGGGGAGGCACTGACGTGATCTGCATGTTTCGGAAGCGAACCGCGCCGCTGCGTGGGCGTACGAGGCCCGAGATGGTGCGCAGCGTGGTCGTCTTACCGGCGCCGTTGTTGCCGATCAGGCAGACGATCTCGCCCTCGTCGACCGAGAAGGAGATGCCCTTCAGCGCCGTGATACCGCCGTAACCCGAGACAACGTCGGTCAGCTCAAGGAGCGACATGGCCGGCTGCCTGGCCCTTTCCAAGGTATGCCTCGATGACCTGTTCGTTCGCTTGGACTTCGGCGGGCGTGCCTTCAGCGATCTTTTCGCCGTAGTCGAGGACGTGAATGTACTCGCAGACACCCATCACGACGCGCATCTGGTGCTCGATGAGCAGGATGGTGATCCCTCTCTCGTCGCGGAGGCGCCGGATGAACTCGACCATCTGCAGGCTTTCCAGGGGGTTCATGCCGGCGGTCGGCTCGTCGAGGAGCAAGAGCTTGGGCTCGGTGGCCAGGGCACGCGCTATCTCCAGACGTCGCTGGTCGCCGTAGGAAAGATTGCGGGCGATCTCGTTGCCTTTCCCGCTGAGCCCGACATAGTTGATGAGTCGTGAAGCGTCCTGAGTAGCCTGGTCCTCCTCTTGACGGACGGACGGAAGGCGCAACATCGATGCGAGCAAGCCCGAGCGCAGTTTGAGGTGGCGACCGACGAGCACGTTCTCAAGGGCAGTCATGGCCTGGAAGAGGCGGATGTTCTGAAATGTGCGGCTGACACCGAGCGATGTGATCTGGTCGGGCGCGAGTCCATTGACGCGCTTGTCCTGGACGAAGATGTCGCCGGATGTGGGCTCGTAGAAACCGGTGACCATATTGAAGAAGGTGGTCTTGCCAGCGCCGTTGGGGCCGATGAGGCCAATGATCTGGCCCTCCTCGATCTTCAGGTCGACCTGGTTGACAGCGAGCAAGCCCTCGAAACGCTTCGTCGCTTTGCGAATGTCGACTATCGCCACTGGAGACCTTCCATCATCATTCGCCCGGCTGTGAGCGCTCGCCGGGGCGGCCGGGCGACTCCATTGGTGATTCCAACGGGCTTGACGGTGGGGCACCGAGGGCACCCTCTTCGTAGCCGCCGATCTCGGCTGGTTCCTCGATACGCTCCTCTTCAGGTAGGTCCTTGAGCTCGACCTCACGGCGAGCTGAGGGGGCCAGGCCTTGAGGTCGAATGATCATCATGACCACGAGAAGTAATCCGAAGATCACGACGCGCAATTCCTGACCGGACTTACTAGCCAGGTCCCATTTGTCGGCCAGGCCGAAGAGGTTGGCGTCGGGTATGTTTTCAACGACCCAGATCGGCACGGCCTGCACCACCTCGCCAAGCTGGGGCAACCCTGGAATGAACCAGGGAAAGAAGATATTTAGACCACCGTCGACGATCGACCGGAAGGTGACGTCGCGCAGCACTTCAGGGATTCCGGCGAGGATGAACGCGCCGAGGACAACACCGCGGACGCTGCCCATGCCGCCGATGATGACGATGGCCAGGACGTTAATCGAGACGAGGAGCTGGAAGTCGGCTGGCGTGACCGACGAGAAATGACTGCCACGGATGGCGCCACCGAGTCCGCCGATGGCAGCGCCGATGCCAAAGGCCAGGAGCTTGTAGTGGACGGTCTTGATGCCCAT
>DASTBR010000271.1:0-4386 GCA_035711945.1 Dehalococcoidia bacterium | reverse complement strand
CGTGGCAGCAGCGACGGGTGGACGTTTAGTACGCCGTGCTTCGGAAGAACGAGAACTTCGGGTGGTACAAGCAGCCCGTAAGCCGCGACCACCATGAAGTCCGGCGCCAGTTCCTGTAGCGCTGCAACGGCCTCGGGGTCGCGCAAACGTGCGGGCTGGAGGACTGGCAGTTGGGCGTCGATAGCGGCCTGCTTGACCGGGCCGCTGGCGAGGCGCTGGCCGCGCCCAGATGGTTTGTCAGGCCGTGTGACGACCGCTGTTACTTCGTACGGTGAGGCCAGGAGCGCCTGCAGCGACGGCAGGGCAAACTCAGGCGTACCGAAGAAGACGCAGGACTCAACCAAGACGCACCAGCAAAGGCTCACCACGGCCGACTCCGAGCAATGCGGCGGCTGAGCCATTGGGCTGGGCCACAGCGAGCCAACCGTCGCTCGTGATGAGGGCGAAGAGCTCACGGTGCTCGCCATATGTCCTGCCGAGTCCAGGCACAGGCGTGCCGGCCACGTCTACGGTGAGGCGGTCGGCCGAGGCCAATGCGGCCGGAATGTCGCTGACCAGGTTGCCGAAAGTGTCCACATGGAGGACCTTGCCGCGCACGACCGCGCCGTCGGACTCAGCAGTGGTCAATGGCAGAACGACGATTTCGCCGATGTTGGAGCCGATCGCCTCAACGTCGACGCCGTTTGCGACCTGCGCCGCGACCGGACCAAAGATGTCTCGCCCGTGGAAGGTGTTGCTCGGCACGGCCCTGTAGTAACGATCGTTGTCGAGGACGAAGGCGCGGTAGCCCTCAGGGAGCCGCACACTTCCAGATGAAACCGGCCGGGTGTGTGGCGGAAGAGCGGCAGACAGGATGCCGTTGTCGGGACCGATGAATACGGCTGAGGGGCCTGCCAGGAGCAATGGTCGCCGGTCGGTACCAACGCCAGGGTCGACTACCGCGACGTGGATGGCGCCGTCAGGAAAGTATGGCCAGGCCGTCGAGGTTAGATAAACACCGTGCTCGATGTCCTGTGGCGCCACGAGGTGAGTGATGTCCACGACTTGCGCATCCGGGCAAATTGAAAGGATGGCGCCCTTGACTGCGCCAACGTAGTTGTCGCCGAGGCCGAAGTCTGTGGTTAGTGTGATCAGCGGTCGGCTCATTCATCACTCACTCGCTCGGTCTCGAGGTACCACTCCCAGACATTGCTGAAACGCGATGAAGAGGTAAAGGCTACGCCAGTCGCAACCCCCTGCAGGTCCTCGGGGAGGACGTACAGATTGACGGGATAGAAGAGCAGAACACTGGGCTGGAGATCGTAAAACGTCTGCTGAAATCGCAGATAGAGCTCAGCCCGGCGGTCGCGGTCGGCCGCTAAGCGAGCCTGCTCGAGGTCGCTGTCGACGGTGGGATCCGAGAACGCCGCGATGTTGGCGCCGCCTTCGGCCTGGGAGCTGTGCCAGGCGGGAAATGGGTCGGGGTCCGGACCCTGGGCGAATCCGAAGAGGGCCATCTCGAACTGGTGGGGCTGCAGCACTTGCTCGTATAGCGTCGGACTGCCGCTGCTGGAGAAGTTCACAGCGATGCCAACCTCCTGGAGGTTGGCGGCGATGGCTGCGGCGATTGCCGTGCGAGTGGAGTCGTTGTTGGTGATCAGGTCGAAGGTTAGCTCGATTCCGTCGCGTGAGCGTATGCCGTTTGGGCCTGCTATCCAGCCGGCGTCGGCGAGCAGGGCTGCGGCGCGCTCGGGATCGTACGGATAGGGCTCGAAGGTGTCGGCGAATGCCCAGGTACCGGGAGTAATCACGCTGTCGGCAATAGCGCCGCGTCCTGCCAGCGTCCCGTCAACGATGGCCTCGCGGTCAATGGCGAAAGCTATAGCCCGACGCACTGTGTCGTCCTGGAACGCTGGGAGCAGCGAGTTCAGGTAGAGCATCGTGTAGCTGTTAAGCGTAAGCTCCTGGAGCTCGTGGTCAGAGTCGAGGGCGGTGACCTGGTCGCGGCCAAGCGGGCCGGTGACGTAGACACCGTCGGCGTCGCCGTTACGCACGGCAGTGACCGCTGCTTCGTCACTGACGTAGTAATCGATGCGGATCTGCTCGATGTATGGCGGACCAAGGTGGAATGAGTCGTTGGAACGAAGGGTGGCGCTCCTCGTAGTCAGGCTCTCCAGCCTATAGGGCCCGGCGCCGATCGGCTCCTCGTTGAATGACGATTGCGCCATCTCATCAACCGGGACACCGGCGAGCAGATGCTCGGGGAGGATGCCCATAGTTGTCTGGCTGAGGAACGGCGAGAACGGCTCTTCCAGTGTGTAGCGGATGGTAAGGTCGTCAATGCGTTCAACTGAAACTGATTGCCAGAAGTTTCCCACGTCAGGGTCGCCATCGAAGTCTTCGCTTGAGAGAACACTCCAAGTGAAAACGACGTCGTCGGCTGTGAGCTCCTCGCCGTCATGCCACAGGGTGCCATTGCGAAGCCTGAAGGTGTACTCGGTGCCGTCTTCGCTGATCTCCCAGCGCTCGGCGAGGTCAGGTAAGACACGTCCCTCCGGTCCGAGTCGTGTCAGGCCTGAGAACACGAGCGCGACGAGGTCGCCGTCGGCGGGATTTAGGCCTGCATAGAGCGGATTGACTCGCTGTGGCGCGCCCGCGGACGCCTCCACATAGGTACCGCCGTAGGCGGCGGCGGGGCTGCCCTCCTCGTCCGATGCGTAAACCCAGAAGGCGATGACAGCGACCACGCCGGCCAGCAGTATGACAGGCAAAT
Source organism: Dehalococcoidia bacterium (assembly GCA_035711945.1). Taxonomy (GTDB): domain Bacteria; phylum Chloroflexota; class Dehalococcoidia; order WHTO01; family WHTO01; genus DASTBR01. The sequence continues at coordinate 1,634 of DASTBR010000271.1, read as the reverse complement.
ACCAACGTCGTTTGAGGTCGGGTCGAGCCATCATCGGATGCAGGAAGGGTAGGACGGTGTCGCTGCTAGCTGACGCGTGCCGTGATCACTGCGACGAGCACGAAGAATCCGACCAAAATGATCGTCAGCTGCATCAGCGTGCGTTCCAGGCCGCGGCGGGTGCGATAGCTGGTGTCGGCGCCGCCCAGAGCCTGGCCGAAGCCCGACCCCTTGACCTGCAAGAGGACGACGAAAATCAGCATGCACGAGATCAGGATCTGGAGGACAAACAGAAGGTCTTCGAAGGACATTGGAGCTTACCTGGCGAGCGCGAGTTCTGGAGTGTCAGCGACTTCGTCTCGGCCAACCCCATCATCGTATAAACGCAACACGGCCGCGGCAAGTTTTGTCGAGTCGTGTCGATAGCGGTTCTCCTCACTGACGACATCGGCGAGTGAGAGCTTCACACCATCGGGCATCGACTTCGGCGGCCGAACCGGGACAGAGTGCGCGTCGGCTGGCAGCGTCCCACCGATGTTCGAATTGGCGATGATCGCGTCGAACGCCGAGTCCTTGCCGATATGCCGTTCGAGCGCGGCATAGTGTTCGGCGACGCTGTAGTCATCGGTCTCGCCGTGTTGAGTCGCTACGTTGCAGACGTAAATCTTCAGTGCCTTTGACTGCAGAAACGCCGAGCGGATGTCGGGCACGAGGAAGTTGGGGATGATGCTGGTGTACAGGCTCCCGGGCCCGGCGATGATCAAGTCGGCGGCAAGGATCGCCTCTGCCGCTTCCGGATAGGCTGCGGCATCGGCCGGGTCGATGTGTACATCGCGGATGCGCTCGCCGCGCTCAGTGATGTTGTGCTCCCCGTAGACCATTTCCTGGTCGTGCGTACGGGCGTAAAGATGCACATCTTCCAGCGTTGAGGGGAGGATTTCTCCGGTCACCGCCAGCACCTTGCTGGTCTCTTTCAGGGCCTGCTCCATATTTCCGGTGACGCCTGCCATGGCCACGATGAACAGGTTGCCGAAAGAGTGACCCTCGAGGCCCGACCCGGCTGGGAAGCGATATTCGAAGAGCTTGCTCATCAGGCCTTCGGTTTCGGCCATCGAGCTGATGCATTTGCGCAGGTCGCCGGGGGCGAGGATACCCATCTCCTCGCGCAGGCGGCCGGTGCTTCCGCCGTCATCAGCCACGGTGACGACGGCCGTGAGATTGCTGGTGTGCTTCTTTAGCCCCTGCAGCAGCCAGGAGAGCCCGGTGCCGCCGCCAATGGCAACGATCCTCGGTCCGCGCCGCAGGGTGTAGTGGCTGTAGATGGCGCTCACGAAGCTCCTGTCATCGCGCCGACCGCCAACGAGGACACGAAGCAGCTGCTCGTTGAGCTTGATCAGGCCCACGACAATCAGGGTCGTAGCCACCGCGATGAAGAGGATTCCGCGAGCCACGCGCGGCAAGAACTGCAGCGTTAGCTCGTAGGTGATCCCGGGAAAGTCTGCCTCGAGGTAGGCCTGGCGTAGGAGATAGGCAAAGCCCAGCCCCAGCATCGCCATGCCCAGCACGACGAGTAAGAGCCACCGCTTGATGTGCAGGCCGGGCGATAGCCAATCGAGAAAGCCGAAGCGCCGCCTCAGCAGACGCAGATTACCGTT
>DASTBR010000270.1:0-15899 GCA_035711945.1 Dehalococcoidia bacterium | reverse complement strand
AGGTCGCCCTGCGCGGCTTCGCCGCGACAGACCGCTAGGCCGTCCACCTCGGGCGCATCCCGGTAGGTCCGGCCGATGAAGATTGGGCCATCGTCGTCCCGCTGTCCGGCCTCTGATTCGACGAGCACGTCTAGCTCGCGTCCTATCTGCTCGGCGTTCTTGCGATAGGAGATCTCCTGCTGGAGCTCCATCAGCTCGCGATAGCGCCGGCGCTTCAGTTTCTCCGGAAGCTGTCCGTCCATCGTCTCCATCGGCGTGCCCTTCTGGGGCGAGTAGGTGAAGACGCCCACGCGGTCGAATTGCATCTCCTCGACGAAGGCGAGGAGCTCGTCGAATTCGACTTGGCTCTCGCCGGGCGAGCCGACGATGAAAGTCGTGCGGATCGCGATATCGGGCATCTCCGAGCGCAGCCGGTCGATCATCTGGCGGACGGTGTCCGGGTTGCTCGGCCGCTTCATGCGCCTGAGAACGCTCTGGCTGCCGTGTTGCAAGGGGACGTCGATGTAGTGGCAGACCTGGGGCAGCGAGGCCATGACACGCGCAAGCCGCCGTGATACGGCGCCCGGGTAGGCGTACATCAGCCGGATCCAGGGCAGCTCGGGAAGCTCTTCGGCGAGGCGCAGCAGAAGGTCGGCCAGGCCATCGGACTGCCCGAGGTCGCTGGCGTAGTCGGTGCTGTCCTGGGCGACAAGGACCAGTTCCTTTACTCCCTGATCTACGAAGCCGCGAGCTTGCGCCAGCAGGTCACCGGCCGGCAGTGAAGTCATCCGGCCCTTGATGGTCGGGATGATGCAGAAGGTGCAGGGGCGATCGCAGCCGTCGGAGATCTTCAGGTAGGCGCTGGGCCGAGCCGTCACGCGCCCGGTAGTAGGAATGTCGAGGTCGTCCGCCTCACCCGGCCCGAAGAGCTCCGCCACCTGCTCCCACTGGTTGACGCCGAACACGGCGTCAATGGCGGGCACCTGTCTCTGGAGGCGCGGGCCGTAGAGCTGCGTCATGCAACCGGCGACCACGAGTTTCTGCCCGGTAGCCTTTCGGGCTGCTAGCTCCTTGACGGTTTCTGTCGACTCTTCGATCGAAGCGTCGATGAAGCCACAGGTGTTTACGACGATGACGTCGGCGTCACCCGGCCCTTCGACCGGCTGGTGTCGCGCCTGAGCCAGGAGGCGCGAGAGATGCTCGGAGTCGACGACATTCTTTGGGCAGCCGAGGGTAACGAGGTGATAGCGCATCGGATTGCAGGTGGGGGCTGCCGGATCTTGCTACGGAGAGCCCGTACCGTCGCTCACGGTGAGTGTAAGGGCTGTGTCGGACTCGACCGTCGTCCCGGGTTCGAGGTTTTGCAGGAGGATGGTGCCTGCAGGCTCGGCCGAGGGTATCGTCACCACCGCCAAATTGCCGCCGACCGTATTGAAGATGGACGTACGGATGTCTTCGATGTTCTGCCCGACGTAGTTTTCAATCGTGCCCCCGGCGATCGGCAGGGCGTTGTCCTGACTGGCCGCCGGGTCGGTGGTTGCGCCCGCCGTCACGGGATTGTCGGCCGGCGCTGACGGCGAGTCAGACCCGCCTGATGTAAGGAAGAGGAGGCCGAGCAAGAAGACGAGCAGACAGATGCCGCCCCCGACGAGATAGGTCATGTTCCTGGAAGGAGCTATCGGAGCCGGGTTATTGACCGGCTCCAGAGCGGGCTCGACGTAGGGGACGGGATAGAGGGAAGTGACGTCGGCCGGATCGAGGCCCAGGTAGCCCGCGTAGGTGCGGAGGAAGCCGCGTGCGTAGATCGGCGCGGGCAGCTCGTCGAGCTCTTCTTGCTCCAGCGCCAGGAGATAGCGACTCGAGATCCGGGTTGCCGTGGCTGCCTCGTCGAGGCTGATGCCGCCGGCGATCCGGGCCTGTTCAAGGGCGCGTCCGAAGCCCCCTGCCTTCTTGCCGCTGAGAGGAAGCGGCCTCGAGGTAGTAGTCGTGGTCACAACGCGTCTCGTGAAGTCTGACAGCGGCCTAAGACAGCGTCAACCAGAGGGGCGACGAGTGATGCTCAGGCGCCAAGTCCCAGTCGAACTCAGACTTTACATATTGAAGGACTCGGCGGCCGGCATCCGGCTATTGGTGCAGAAGTTTGGGGAGTACTCTCCGCGGCCATGACCTCTACACCACCCGGTATGATCGACGGAGCACCCACCCGATAGACCAAGGAGACGTTTGACCCTGGACGTACAGACCGCGCCGAAGCCTGCGTTAGTCGATAAGTACACCGGCCGAGCCCGCGTCGCGGTCCTCTACACGAGCGCCAATACCGCGGTTAGGGACATCGGCCGACTCATGCGGATGGCCGGCTACACAGACACACTTAACCGCTCCGCGGACACCCTGTTGAAGATCAACATCTCGTGGCAGCGCTACTACCCGGCCTGTTCGACCAGCCCCTGGCAGCTCGATGGTGTGATCCAGGCTCTGCGTGAGGACGGCTACGCGAACCTGACCGGCGCCCACAACGGCACGGTCGTCGTCAACTCGCACGAGGGGGCCGAAAAGAACAAGCACGACGCGGTCTTGCTCAAGCACGGCGTGCCGGCGGTTCATCTCAACGACGACGATGTGCCCTGGATCCGCTATCAACCGCGCGCCGAGATGCTGGTGCTGAACGAGATCTTCAAAGACGGCATCTACATCCCGCAGATCTTCCCGGGCAAGAACATCGTCCACATGCCAACGATGAAGACTCACGTCTTTACCACGATGACAGGTGCCATGAAGAATGCCTTCGGCGGCCTGCTGAACTTCAAACGGCACTGGACTCATTCCCGAATTCACGAGACGCTGGTCGATCTGCTGGCTATCCAGAAGGAGATCCATCCGGGTGTGTTTGCCGTCATGGACGGGACGATCGCCGGCGACGGGCCCGGCCCGCGGGCGATGCGCACGCACGTCAAGAATGTGATCCTGGCGAGCAGCGACCAGGTGGCGATCGACGCCACGGCCGCGCGCATGATGGGCTTCGACCCACTATCCATCGACTTCATCCGCCTCGCCACCGAGCGAGGACTGGGACAGGGCGATCCCGAGCTGATCGACGTCGAAGGGATGGACGTCAGCGACGTCGACTTCGGCTTCAGCCGCGACGAGGACACCTTTGCCAGCTGGGGGCAGAAGAAGATCTACTGGGGACCGCTGAAGCCGTTCGAGGGCATGCTTCTGCGTTCGCCGGTAGTGCCCTGGGCCTACTGGGCCTCGAACTTTTACTACAACGTGTTCTGGTGGAACGTGTTCGGCCGCGGTCAGGTAAAGACGGCGATGCAAACGGAGTGGGGGAAGCTCTTCCAGAGCTATTGAACCCGTCGCTTGACCGCGCTGGGTTTCCTCGCAAGGCTCGGTAGGTGCCCGCGCAACTGGTTTCGAGACTGATTGTCTTCGTTGCGCTTGCCCTGGCCGTCCTCGCCGCCCTGATCGTCTACGCCGACGGCGACGAGCTTATTGACGCGCTCGATGCGTTTGACTGGTGGCTGGCGGCACCGATCCTCTGCCTGGTCGCGCTGAACTACCTCCTCCGCTTCGTCCGCTGGCACTACTACCTGACGATCATCGGGGCCGACAAGGCGTTGTCGATTGGGATGAGCGCGCTGATCTTTCTCAGCGGCCTTGCGATGGTGATCACGCCGGCCAAGGCGGGCGAGTGGATCAAGAGCTACTTCCTGCGCGAAGCCAACGGAACTCCAATCGCCCGTTCGGCGCCGGTTGTGTTCGTCGAGCGGCTGACTGACGCCTGGAGCGTCTTTGCGCTGGCGCTCGCGGGCCTGTTCCTCTTCAGCGCGTCGTATTGGCCGCTCTTTGTCGTCTTCGCCGCCGTACAGGTGACTCTGTGGATTGTCATCCGCAACCGCCGGATCGCGGTGCGGCTGCTGGACCTGGCGGCCAGGCTGCCCTTGCTCTCGAGGGTCAGCCATCACTTCGAGGAGCTTTACGAAGCGAGCTATCAGCTACTCGCGCCCCGCCCACTGGCCGCGGGACTGACGCTGGGCTTCGTCGGCTGGGGCTGTGAGGCCGTTGGCTTGTACCTGGTCATCTACGGGCTGACCGATGGCGGCGACCTGGAAACCCTTGTCAAGGCTGCCTTCATCATGAGCACGTCCTCGCTTGCCGGCGCCTTGTTCGTCGTCCCGGGCGGGCTGGGAGTTAGCGACACAGGCATTGCGGCGCTGAGCCGGAATCTCCTGGACCTGTCACGAAGCACGGCTGCAGCAGCCACGATCCTGATCCGGTTCTTCACACTCTGGTTCGGCGTTGCGGTCGGACTCATGGCTCTGTTGGTGGTGTCGCGACGACTTGGCGCGCCGGAAGCGGAGGCACTGGAAGCTCCGGAGACGACGGCCCCTTGATTGCCCTGGAGTGGCCATGCGCCGGTGTTGCGCCGGTGATAGTGTTTGCTAGTGCCTGGCACGCTCCGCCGGGCGATAGCTAGGAGGAAGCATGGGCGAGTTCTGGTGGGCGATGGTCCTGGGCGCGCTCTATGGCGCCCTGATCTTCATGTGGATTTTCACCCTGATCGACCTGTTCGGGCGCTCCGATCTCAGCGGGCTGGGCAAGGTTTTATGGCTCCTGGCCATCCTTTTCCTGCCAATCCTGGGGGTGATCGGCTACTTTGTTACCCGGCCCGACCGGAGACAAGATGATGTCTACCTCTCTCCGGCCCCGGCTGGGGAGGGCTGGTACACACCGCCGCCGACCCCGAGCGAACCGGCGAGCGAGACACCGGCTCCTGACCAGTAAGGCCTCAGGTTGCCGCCGGTTCAGGCTGCGCTCGTGACGGAACGTCAGAGACATGGCGGCGCAGCTCGCCTGACCGTGCCAGAAGGTCATAGGCAAGCGTGACCTCAATCAAGCCGACGATCGCCCCCACTGTAGCGACGAGCAGCCCGTCGAGAATCAACGCCCTGGCGAGCGCAGAGCTCGTCAGCAAGAGGTGGTTCACGTATTCGTGAAGTACCTGTTCGAAGGCAACAGGCAACGTCACGAGAAGGAGGACCAGCCAGAAGACCGGGCGCACGAGGCGTACCGATGTGCGAAGCGCCTGTGTTAGGGGGTAGTCCTGGATCGTGATTACTGGTCCGACAATTGCAAGAAGGGTCAAGCCGACGATCCCGGGGACGATAAACAGGAGAACGCCGATAAGAGTTGCGGCGACCACTACCAGGTTCGCAGCGAAGAGGCGCAGGTAGGGCAAGCTGCGCAAGACTTCTAGGATCGTGAGCCGCGGGTGACCGTGGTGCTGATGGCCAACCAGCTTGTCCAGTAAGCCAGCGTAGAAGACCGAGCCGAAGGACCCACCTACAGCGAGAAATCCTATGAGGATTACCCGGAATAGCCATGTGCCCAGCGATGTGTCGGGGGTCAGATCGAGGGCTAACTCCTGGAGGGAAGACACCACGAAGGCGGTCGGCACAAGGATCAGGAGCGCAGCCGTCAGCACCCTCCGAAACTCAGCGCGGTAAGTTGCGAAAGTGTCGCGTAGCAGGACCCTGACGCTCGGCGCGCCGTTCGCGGTAGCGGCTGAGCCTCCTTGTTGCCTCAGGAGCCACCTCCGTGGCGGAGCTCCGCCACGGCCGCGCGAACGCGCTGACGCAAGGAGATGTTGTGCTCGGGCCTGCGACTTTCGGCGAGGGCGTCAGGATACGCCGCCGATATCTCGGCGCCCACAAGCAGCAGTGTCGAACCGAGGTAGATGAGCACGAGGAACGTAAGCACGCCACCCAATGCGCCGTAGAGCGCGCCGTACTGATCGAAATTTGAGAGGTAAACACCGTACCCCCACTTCAGAATCTCGATACCAATCGCCGCAACGAGGGCCCCCAGCCACAGTTCGGAAAACCGCGATGAGCGATTCGGCACGTAGCGATAGGTAATCAACAGCGTGACGAACATCAGCAGAGCAGGAAGTATCGAACCAACGGCCGACCATAGTGGACCGGGGTCGCCGGAAAGCGGGCCCAACAAGTCCGCCTCACGTACGGCGTTGTAAATTCCCGTAATCACTACGGCTGCGATCAGCAGCAGTCCCATGCCCAGGAGCATGGCCAGGTCGACAAGTTTACGACTCAGGAGAGGACGAGGCCGGTATAAACCCCAGACGACGTTTAGGGCGCGGTTGATGCTCCCGAAAAGTGCAAGCGAGCCGAGAACGAACGGCACCAGGCTGATCAGGCCGAGCGTCTCGCCATTGCGCATGACTTCGCGTACAGTCTCGGCCACCAGGTTGTCCAACTGAAAGACGACATCCTCGTCGCTGAGCTGATAGCCCGCGACGGTAACGACCTCGCCGTCATCGAGCGCCAGGGCAAGCTCCCGAGCCTCGGACTCTCTGTCCGGATCTTCGTTGAGCTGCCGCAATTCCAGCTCAATCTCGGCGACCGCCTGGGCGCCGTAGCGCTCCTCAAGGTCTTCGAGCTGGTCAGGGTCGAGCTGGATGTCAACGTTGAGGACTCCGCTCTCCAGTGCTTCAGAGATTCTCTCGCTGATGCGCCGCTCGGCGTCCTCGCTGCCGAGCAGCAGTGCGAACAGCGATATGAGCACCATGGTCAGCGGTACTACGGCGAAGAGCGCATAGTAGGAGATGGCCGCCGCCATATGGCCGCAGTTGTGAAGGCCAAACTGGCGCATGACCTTCGTGCAGATCAGCCAGACGACAGTAATCAGCCGCCCGGGCGCGGTACCGCCCTGCGGCTCGGGATTGTCGCTCGAACCCGGGAGTGGCTCCGCGACCTGATTTTCAGGGGGCGGCGGTTCCGCCATCCTCGACCCGTCTGCCATACGAAGCCAAGTTAACCGCGATGGGTTCTGATAGAGGACGCCCGGCCCGAATTAGCCAGTTGCTCTTGATGGCTCAGTCAGGGCGGCAGCGATATCCAAGCGGAGCTTACTCGCGACCAGGCCGCCGCGGGCTGCTGAGCCTGCCAGGGGCAAAACCATCCGCTGTTGTCTGGAGCGGAGCCCGTGCGCCTCAGATCCCGAGAAGCTGCTTCTTCTTGGCCTCGAATTCCTCTTCGGTAATGATGCCCTGCTGCTTCAAGGTCGCCAGTTGCTGCAGCTCGGCCATGTAGTCCGCTTGTTCAGGTGGGGCAGCCGGGGGCGGCGCAGCTTGCTGCTGCATCGCCTGCTCCTGCATGGCCTGTTGTTCGGCGTCCCCGGCCCACCTCTCTTGCTGGCGGCGATGCACGCGCCCGGATACCGCGCTGGCGGTTCCCGCTACGACAGCTGTACGCGCCATCGTGCCTACAAGGCCAGGACCTCTTCGTCGCATCATTGGATATCTCCTTTCGATCAGGCCGACTTAACGGCCGCCTTGTTCTGGACGTAGTCCATTGCTGCCTGCGCGACCTCGTGCGGTACGCGCTCGAGATTAAGCAACACGCCGCCCGCATTGTGTAGGGCGCTGGCAAGGCGCCCCGCCCAGAGGTCTTCCCAGACCAGCACGGCTGCGGAAGAGTTCAATTCCAGGGCATCGCCAATTGCCATCAAGTCCTCCTCGTTGAGGAGATCACCGGCGGCGGCCTCGAGAGCCGCGAATGCCTTCCCCGCGTCGGACGCGAGGTCGTTCAGCTCCATCGCCGCGACATTTCCGTCGCCGTCCTTTATGACGAAGGCCAGATCGAGAATTCGGATTGTGCCGGACTCAACGAGGTCCACCAACGCGGGTACTATCTCACCCTTGAACTGATTTCCGGGAAAGGCAACCGCCATGTATTCAACGGGTCCTATCTCAGTCATTCGGATGCTCCTTTCGCCGTCAGCCTGACGGCTTGTGTTATGTGCGCCGCTCCACGGGCGATCAGTATGTCACGGGATAGCCTGGTACCTGACGTCTGCCGGCGAAGCCACCGCTGAGCGCTAAGAAGTCGCCAAGGAGTCCGACAGCCAGCCAGGCCCAATCCCAGCCTTCGACGTTTCCGAAAGGCGCTACGGCGACGAACATCAGAGTGGTCCAGGGTAGGAAGATAAAGCCGAGCACCGGCCAAATGAAGCTGTCGAAGGCGCGGTCCCAGCGACCCGGCTCGACGAGCCACCAGAGCAGGATGCCGAACCGCGGGCCTAGCAGTATCACCGACAGGAAAAAGCACATTCTTTAGTTCAATCCGCTCTCTGGCATACGTGACGGCGCCTCAGGCGTCGCTGACCACCGGGCGGCTCAACGACCAGATGATCCAGACGTCGATAGCGATCACGATGACCGACCAGATCTCGAAGTAAGGAACGAAGAAGAAATTGGCTACGGCACTGATGACGGCCAGGGTGATACCGATCAGCCGGGCCCAAGTGGCCCCGGTAATGATGTAAGCACCTGCCACGACGAGGACGATCCCGAGGATCAGGTGAATCCAGCCCCAGGCGGTAACGTCAAGATCGAAGACGTAGTTCCTCGTGACGACATAGAATTCGTCGTCGAGGATTGCCGTGAAGCCGGCGATGACGTGGAAAAACCCGGCCATCACCATGAGAACCGCGGCGAACAGAGTGCCCCCTACTGCCCATCCGCTGACTTGCGGCTGAGGTTCGTAATCCGTCGTCATTGTCGATTCCTTTCCCTGGCGAGTGATCCCGAAAGTCCCTTTACTGCAGCAGAGTATTCAGGCACTCAGCCGCCGGGTCATGAGGAAGACTCAGCATTTCAGCTAACTACTTCTTGCCATTTTCGCAGTGGATACCGCAGGCGCACAGAATATGCCCTGGAGGCGCTATGTCCTAGCTACACGCGGTATAGTGAGGACGCTTTGCCCGAATCTATGACCAGGGAGGGAGTGACATGGGCGAGGTCGTTGGCGACATCATTCCCCAGGCCGTCGGGGTGGCGATCAGCCCAGTACCGATCATCGCGACGATCCTTATGCTCTTCACCCCACGTGCGCGCACAAACGCGCCGGCCTTCGCCGTTGGCTGGGTTCTCGCGCTAATTGTCGTTGGCGCTATCGTCCTGCTCGTCTCGGACGCTAGCGATACGGCGAGCGAGGAGACCCCCTCCGACATTGTCTTCCTGATCAAGGTGCTGATCGGCCTGCTCTTTATCTTTCTCGCCTATCGCCAGTGGCAGAGCCGGCCGGCGGAGGGAGAAGAGCCCGCGATGCCCGGTTGGATGTCGACGATCGAGTCGTTCACGCCGGCTAAGTCGTTCGGCCTTGGCGCGCTGCTTGCCGGAGTTAATCCCAAGAACCTGGGGCTCACACTCGCAGCCGCGGCGGCGATCGGCCAGGCCGGGCTTGATGGCGTCGACCCCTGGGTGGTCCTGATCATCTTTGTGGTTCTCGGGTCGCTGACGATCGCTGGCCCCGTGATCTACTACCTGCTGGCCGGAGCCTCCGCCGAGCGAACGCTTGACACGATGAAAGCATGGCTGGTCGCGAACAACGCGACCGTGATGACAGTGTTATTCGTAGTGCTCGGCGCAAAGATCCTGGGCGACGGCCTGGGCGGACTGCTTTGAGCTAAACCGATCCGCAACCACAAAACCTCGGGAGGTACTAATTTGGGCCAGCCGAGCGACAGCAGCGAGCACGCTCCCGAAGAGCGGGCGACTGCCCAAACCGCGGAGTCGGCCTACTCCGAGGGTCCGTTTCAGCCTGCTCGCAGCAAGCCGCTCCTCGAGCGGACGATCCCGGTCTCGCAGGAACTGCCCGAATACCAGGCCCGCACGGGCCGCCGGGATCTACTCGCCGGCCTCACCGTCGCCGCCCTCGCCCTGCCATCGGCCATGGCCTACGCCGAAGTGGCCGGTCTCTCGCCCGCCAGCGGCCTTTATGCACTACTGCTGCCGACGATCGCCTACACCCTCCTCGGCTCTTCGAAGCAGCTGATCATCGGCCCCGAAGGGTCGATCTCGGCCCTGGTGGCAGCCGCCGTCCTGCCCCTCGCCGCGGCAGGCAGCGCCGAGGCCACCGAGATGGCGGCCATGCTGGCCCTGCTGGTGGCGGCCTGTTTCCTCGCCGGCTGGGCGCTGCGTATCGGCTGGATCGCCGACTACTTCTCGCGCCCCGTGCTAATCGGCTACATCCACGGCGTCGTCATCGTGCTGATCGTCGGGCAGCTCGGCAAGCTCTTCGGCCTCTCCATCGACGAGCGCGATCCCATCCCTCAGCTCCTTGAAGTACTCGGCGAGCTCGACGAATCCAGTTGGTTAACGATCGCTGTCGCGGCGGCGGCACTGGGCCTCCTCCTGCCCATGCGCTACCTTGCGCCGCGACTTCCGGCCGCCCTGATCGTTGTCGTTGCCGCCATCGCGATCTCCTGGGTGTTCGACCTCGAGGGCGAGGGCGTCGCCGTCGTCGGCGACATCCCGGCGGGCCTTCCCAATTTGAGCTTTCCACTCCCACCGCGCGGCGACACGTTGGAACTCCTGCCGGCTGCTGTCGGCATCTTCCTGGTCAGCTTCGCCGACGGCATCCTCACCGCCCGCAGCTTCGCCGGCAACAGAGGCCAGCACGTGAGCGCGTCACAGGAGCTTCTCGCCTTCGCCGCGGCCAACGCCGGCGGCGGGTTAAGCCAGGGCCTGCCAATTGGCGCCAGCGGCTCGCGTACGGCCGTCAACGACGGCATGGGCGCCCGCACCCAGCTCGCGGGCTTCGCCGCCGCCATTGTCGTCGCCGTCATTCTGCTCTTTCTGACGGATCCGATCGCTTACCTGCCCTCGGCGGTCCTCGGCGCGATCATCATTTCAGCAGCCATCGGACTCGTCGATCTCGCCGCCTGGCGGAGCCTCTGGGTGGTGCGCAGAGGCGAGGTGGCCATCGGCGCGATAACCCTGGCCGGCGTCGTTGCCGTTGGCGTGCTCCAGGCGCTCTTCGTCGCTGTCGCGCTAACAATCGTCGACGCCGTGCGTCGCAGCGCGACGCCCCACGACGCAGTCCTGGGCTGGGTCGAACGCCTCGGGCGCTACGCCAACGTCGCCCTCCACCCCTCGGCGAGGCTGACCCCTGGCGTCGTCGTTTATCGACTGGACGACCGCCTCTTCTTCGCCAACGCCCGCTACGTCAAAGGGCGCGTCAGCGAAGCGATCAATGGCGCGCCGTATCCGGTCGCATGGCTCGTCTTCGACGCCGACGCGATGACACACGTCGACAGCACGGGTCTGGAGGCGCTTCGCGAACTGACCGAAGGGCTGCGCCGCGACGGGATCAAGCTCGTCGTTAGCCGCCTCCGAGGCTTCCTTGCCAGCGACTTCGCTGGCGCAGGGCTGACGGAGATCATCGGTCGCGACCGCTTTTACCCGACGGTCAGGGCCGCAGTCGAGGCCTGTGCCGCGGCAAGTGGGCAGGACACTGCCGCCTCTGGCACGTCACTCCAGTGAGGTCATCAACACAGACAGCGTAAAGCCCAGGACGGTCGCAAGCGCGACGAGCTTGCCACCCTCGCGGTAGGCCTGCGGGATCATCGTGTTGGTCAACATCGCCAGCACGCCGCCTCCGGCGAAGGCCAGCACGAAAGCGCCGTTGCTCGAAGAGATCTCGCTGAATACCAGGTAGCCGATCGCTGCCGAAAGCGCCGAAAGCGTGGCTATGCCGCTCCAGAGGCCGAGGATGGACTGCTCGGACCAACCCCGGGCCCTGAGACCAACCGATGCACCGAGCGCTTCCGGAAGGTTGGAGATAAAGACTGCCGTTATGTAGGCGACGCTGACCTCATCGCCGCTGACGAAGGCGAGTCCGAGAATGAACGACTCGGGGATACCGTCGAGGAGCGTGCCGAGGACGATCGACATGGGCTCGCCCTCGACCTCACCGCTCATGTCCTTGCGGGCGCCGCCGCCACGCTGGTTGATCAGCTCATCGCCGACGAAGAAAGTTAGCGCACCAACCAGCAGGCCAATAGCCACGGTTGCTTCTCCCGAGTCTTCGAGAGCCTCAAGCACCAGCTCATAGGCGACCGCGCTCAACAGGACGCCGGCGCCAAAGGCGAGGATCAGGCCGACAGTGCGCCGGGGGAAGTCGTAGAGAAACGAAAGGACGCCGCCAATTATCAGCGACGAGGCGCCGAAGAAGCCCCAGAACGCGGCCTCAAGCATCAGGATGCGAGGAGGGGAATGTCCTCCACAGGCACTAGATCACTTCAACGCATGTTCTGACGCGTTGAGGAGTAGACCTGCTGGCTGCTCCGCGACGGCCCAAAGAACAGGTAGAGAAGCCTGACCAGCGCGCCACCGATGATCGACCAGAAAACGATCCCGATCAGACTGGCCCATTCGACGACATTGTCCTCGCTGAACACGTAGTCCTCGAAGATGCCGTCAAACGGCGCGGCGAACGGATATGACACGTCGTAGATGAAGTCAACGAAGTCGTTGCTGGCGCTGGCTCCGCCCAGGAGCAGGAAGAAGCGCGCGAACAGCAACGCGTTGATCACGCCGAAGATGAAGGAAATCACGCCGGCGATCAGGCGCATCCTCGAGCTCTTGCGCTCGTACTCGTCGTCGTAGGTGCGCTCGTCCCTCTGCACTACGTTGCCGTACTGGTCGACGTACGTTTCGCGCGTTTGCTCCATCCTCACAGACCCCGACTGCGAGTAGGTCCGCTCCGACTGGGTGACTCGCGCCGGTGGTGGGGGGACGTTGGGTGGTTCGGGAGGATTGCCCGAGGGTGGCGGCTCTTGTGGATTGTCCTGCATGGTCATCTCACTAACCTCCTGCCAATTTCTTCCGCCAGGACCTAAACCCTTTAGGCCGGCCCCTTCTGATCGGGCTCTTGAACAACGGCCGAGGATGCCCAGCCGACCGCGACGAAGACGAGAGCTGTAAGTGCGACGATGACGATAACCGTCCCGAAGGAAACCGAGGGCAGCAGCACCAGCAGCAGCGCGGCGATTCCCACTGCCAGCACACGGACAAGAGCCACGTGCCGGCCGGTGCCGCTGGCGGCGCCGTCCTCCAGCCAGCTGGCAACCGCGGCTCGGGTTCGCTCAGCCCACGGGGACTCGCTCGTCAGGAGGCTCAGCATCATCAGGTAGAGCATGGCGAGGATTACCACGGTGATGTAGAAGCGAGTGGTCGGCTCCGGCCAGACGATCAGCAGCAGCGCTGCCGTTACCAGGCCAATCGCCCTCAGTATCGGTGCGTAACCTCGCAACGCTTCCCGCGTCTCCGGGGCGGCGGCATCCCCGCGAACTGCTGCGCGGCCCGCATTCCTGAGACTCGCAGCCATCGCCGACTCGCCGGTCAGGAACAGCCCGAGGAGTACGAGCAATCCGATTACGACCAGCGCGAACGACTGATTCTGCCAGGTCTGACCGACGATGTCGAAGAGGTTTCGGGCGGCGTCGGCGTTCTCGGCGACCTCGCCGATTGCATAGCGGCCGATAGCCAGGCCAATTAGCGTGAGGATGCCCACGACTGCGATGGCGATCCCGACGTTGCGTAGCGCGCTGCGCCGGTTCCGCGCGATCAGCACGGCCAACGCCATGCAGATAACGGCTGCGACGATAACGAAGATGATCAGTTCCTGAAACAACGCCGCGATCGCGTAGGACCAGGCGAAGGCCTCCTGGTTGACCTCGATGATGCCGGCATCCTCCGGCAGGTCGAGCCGGGCGACAAGCGGACTGTCGGCATCAACTCCAAGGTCAGCCGCCACTTCCTGCAACACCGGGCGCAGGTCAATGGTCAGCGTTCCAGAGTCGGTCGAGAGGAGGTTGTTATCGTCCTCGATGACCCTGATCAGGTTCTCGTGGAATACCTCGAGGATGCGGGTACGCAACCGGGCAAAGCCGTCGCTCTCGAGGATGCGGACGACCGCATCGTGAATGAAGTCTTCCGCCGCCGACGCTATTGGTAGGGCAAGAACGCGCAGGCGCTCTGGCAGCTCTTCGTCGAGGCGGTTGGAAATATCGGCCGCCGCAACAAGGCGAGCCGTGAGCCGGTCCGCCATGGCGGCCTGTATGTCTTCGTCCTCGAAGACCTGGTTGGTTGTTTCGACGAAGTTGTCGCTGTCGTAGATCTCTCGGTCAACCCAGAGACCTGCGTTGGCGACGAAGAGGAGGACGCCTCCTAGTACGATGAGCAGCCAGACGGCGACACCCCTCAGGAAGTTGGGAGTACCGCCGGGGATTGACCGCAATCGCTGCATCACTTGGGCGCCCCCTCCGCCCCCCGCATGCGGGAACAACTCAAGGCTGTCCTTGCCTCGCGGCCGCGCATGTCCGGCCGCGAAGCAAGGCAATTAGTTTGTGCGGACGACTAGCTCAGGGCCTTCCTCTTGAGGTCGTCGAACTCAGCCTGCGTAATCACGCCGGAGTTCAGGAGCTGCTGCGCTCTCGTGATCTCATCAACAGCGCTGGAGCCCGGGTATCCCATCCCCGCGAGCTCCTCCGCCGTAGGCGCTGGCCTGAACGCGATGTAGAAGAGGATTCCCAGCAGCGGCAACACCAGGACGAAAATCGCCCAGCCCGCCTTGCCCCAGCCTGAGAGGTCTCGCCGCCTGAAGATGTCGGCGAACACCTGGATAAACATCATGATCACGAGGACCAGGAAGAACCCGATGATCATCCACGCAATCACGTCCCAGAAGCTGGTATCGAGAACGTAGTAGTCCATTCACTGCCTCCTAATGCCAGCCGATTTCGGCCTGTGCTACTGGCAAGAGTATTCTCTGCCGAGCCTTACGACACAACCCAAGGACTGGCTATTCTCCCACCTATTTCTAGTCAGCCAGTCGCGGGGCTTACGCCAGCAGCTTTTCGCGCACGGCGCGGACGCCTGCTTCGGTCCGCGACGACGCCCCCATCTTCATCAGGATGTTGGAGACGTGCCTGTTCACGGTGTAGGGGCTGATGCCGAGCTGACGGGCGATCTGCTTGTCGGGCTCGCCGTTGACAAGCAGATGGAGAACGGTGAGCTCACGGAAGGTGAAGGAATACGGGTTGCGCGCTGCGGCGCCGTGCTCGACCTTCTGTTCGAGGATTTCGCGCGTCTGGCGATGCTCTTCTTCCGCCATCATCCACGAGGAACCTGTGATGTCGCGGAGCATCGCGATCAGGTCGCCCTCTCGCGTCGGCGCCATTCGCAGCTCATAGACCGACTCCATGTGGTCATCGAGCTCTACCTGGTAGCGCACAGCCTGGACCCCGCTGCGCCTGAGTGCCTCTCGTATGGCGCCACGGACTTCCGCCAGGGACTCCGCCGGAATTAGCTCTTCCAGAGTTGAGGCTCCGTTTCCCGGCAGACGACCGTCGTCGTCGATCAGGGAATGCAGCGCGCCATCCTCGCTCAACCTGAAGATGCGGTCCGGAATCGCTTCGACGACGACCGACAGCAGCTGCAACTGCTCGGCAAGTTCTTGTTCCGCGAGGACGCTTTTCGTCACGTCGCGGGATACACCCTCCTGGGCTATCAGGCGACCAGTCTCGTCGTACACCTGGATGTTGCGCGCTTCCGTCCAGAACTCGGTGCCGTCGGCGCGTTTCCAGCGCCGGATCTTCGACGGATGGAAGACTCTCCCAGAGAAGGTGTCTTCCTCGTCGCCCTCGGGCTCAGCCACCATCTTGAGAAGAAGATCGGGGTCGTTGTAGAAGTCGGTGGCCGTGTGGCCGCTTATGCGCTCAATCGCTGGATTTACATACTCCATCCGGTGGTTCGGAAATGAGTAACGGTAGATGATATCGGGACTGGCCTCGACCAACCGCCGGTAGCGCTCTTCACTCTCCTTGAGTCGTTTCTCGACGCCCGAGCGCTCGAGCTCAGCTGCCGCGCGCAGGCCGAACAGACGCAGCGCGGCGAGAACACTCGCCTCCCCGGACAGGGGACGATCGTGGACCACTGACAGATGTCCAAGCGGTGAGCTATCCGCCTTGAACAGGGGGATAGCAGCCAGCGACTCAGCCGGAAGAGAGTTCAGCCATTCGGCATGTGGAAACTTCTCAGCCAGGCCGCC
>DASTBR010000269.1:0-9969 GCA_035711945.1 Dehalococcoidia bacterium | reverse complement strand
AAGCGACTCGCCGTTGGTTACCAGACCGAGCTTTATGCCGGCGTCGCGCAGGATCTCCAGCGTCTCGACCGCGCCGGGCAGGAGCTCGTAGCCGCCCTCCCGGCACTCGTGGAAGAGATCGGCGATTTCGGCGGCGTGGGCTGTGTCGAGGCCCAGAGCTTCGAGCGTCCCTTCGACAACACGGCGGCGGCCCATGCGCAGATCGAGGCGATGTTCGCGGTGGTTGGAGTTCCAATAGGCCCTTGTCTGGTCTTTGGTTTCGAGGAATTGCTCGGGCGTGAGGTCGGGGAATATTGCGGCGGCCCGCTCAGCAGCCGTCCGCCAGCAGCTCTCATACGTGCCGCTGTGGTCGATCAGTGTGTCGTCGAGGTCGAAAAGGATGGCTCGTGGCTTCATTCGCTGCCCCGATTCGAGCCCTGGCTGTAGCCAATCAACCAGCCCGCTCCGAACAACACGACCGATACCACTCCCAGCCAGATGACTGTCTTGAGGAAGCTCCAGAGGATGAGGAGCAGGATCACGGCGACGATGACGCCGATAACGACGGCCATCAGGGCGCTCGGGAGGCCATCGTCTCAGCGATTACCGTTTCTACCCGGCCAGATCGCAGGCCCTCGACTATGTCCTCCATCGAGCTGACCGGATCAAGGAAGCGGGTGAGGTAGCGACCGATGCGGTTGACGAAGTGGGCGTCGCTGCCTGCGAGGCCCACGTAGGACGACGCGGCCATCAGGGCCGCGGCGCGCGCCGTTTCCTCTTCGTTGCTGCCGCCGTTGAGATGCTCCACGACGGAGACGCCAACAAAGGGACGGTCGGGACCGACGAACTCGCAGAAGCCGATGTTGTAGCGTCCGACATGGGCCGGGACGGCGATCCCGCCAGTCTCGGCAGCGGCCTCTACGAGATCTTCGGCGTGCATCGTGACGTCGGCGAAGTTGAAGCGATCACGAAGTTCGGGACTCACGCCGTAGACGAGAAAGTGGCCGGCATCCGTGTCCAGCTCCGCCGCATTGAAGATTTTCAGCTCGTAGCGCCCGCTGATCTCTTCATACTCCACACCGGGATCGAACTGGCGATGCTCCGTGAGCACGAAGCCGTCGATCTCGAGACCCTTGCCGCGTAGCATTTGCAGCCACTTGGCGTATTGCTCGACGCTCGCTCTCGCGTCGTCAGACAACAGCGAGTGATTGTGCATATCCAGGAGTGTCATCGGGCTAAGCTCAGCCTCGATAAGCGGGCGCTCACCCGTCAAGCGCCTTGTGAATCTGGTCAGCGCTGACCGGACCCTCGCGAAGGATCTTGACGTCGTCGCTTCGTGCATCGACTACGGTTGAGCCTCTGCTGCCCGGAGCCGGCCCGCCGTCGACATATACGGCGACAGAGGAGCCAAGCTGTTCCCTCGCCTGTCCCACGGACAACGAGTCGGCAGCGCCCGACCGATTGGCGCTGCTGACGGCCAGGGAACCACCAGCGCCCTCGATCAGCCGCAAAGCGAGTGGCTCATCGGGCATGCGCAGGCCGATGGAGGACTCGCCTACCAGAGCGTCAGACACGAACGAGCGCTTTGCCTGCACCACGATTGTCAGCGGGCCCGGCCAAAAGGCATCAGCGAGCCGCCTGCAGGCGACAGTGAGCTCGGCGATCTCGGACGCGGCCTCAAGACTACTGACGAGAATGGGCAGTGGCTTGGCGTCACTGCGGCCCTTTGCTGCGAAGAGTTTCGCCACAGCGGTTGGGTCGTCATGGCGCGCGGCGACGCCGTAAACGGTGTCCGTTGGAATGACCACGAGCTGACCCGCGTTCAAAGCCTCAAGCGCCTTTTGCAGGAGATCGGACTCTGTTGACCCCATTCTGAGCACGATGCTAGCGTGACCCTAAGTGACGCGAACGCATGTCCCGGGCCGTTGAAGACACTCATCGCCTGACCACGAGCGACGATCTGGAAGTCGCGGCCTATCTTGAAGCGGCCCGCGAGAAGCATGGCGAACAACCTGAACAGGTGGAGGTTGGTCTCGGAGCACCGCGCGAGAGCGTTGTCATCTTCGACTTCGGATCGCAGTTCTCGATGCTCATTGCCCGGCGTGTTCGTGAGCTGAACGTCTACTGTGAGCTTCTGCCTCCAAGCGCGAGCAGAGAGGAGGTCGAGCGGCTCAACCCGCGGGCGTTCATCCTTTCCGGCGGCCCGGCCAGCGTCTACGAGTCCACCGCGCCGGCCACGCCAGATTACGTCTACGCCTCTGGAAAGCCGGTCCTCGGCATCTGTTACGGCATGCAGCTGCTGGCCCACGAGCTGGGCGGACGCGTTGCTCCGGAGACTCGCCGCGAGTACGGGCCAGCAACAATTCAAGCCCTCGACAGCGATCAGCACCTCTTTAAAGGGCTGCCGCGCTCGATGCCCGTGTGGATGAGCCATGGCGACCGGATCACCGAAGTCCCCCCAGGGTTCCGTGTGCTGGCTTCGTCCGAGAACTCCCCGATAGCCGCCATGACCAATGACAAGGGCTACTACGGAATCCAGTTCCATCCCGAGGTCGTTCACACCCCCGCGGGCAAGGAAGTCCTGCGGAACTTCCTGTTCAACGTCGGCGGCCTGAAAGGCGACTGGACGACAGGCCACGTGGTCAGCGAAAGCGTCGCCGCTATCCAAAAGCAGGTCGGTGACGGCCACGTGATCTGCGCTCTTTCCGGCGGTGTGGATTCTGCGGTGACAGCCGCCCTCGTCCATCGCGCCGTAGGCGATCAGTTGACGTGTATCTTCGTCGACAATGGTCTGCTTCGTCGCGATGAGCCCGAGCGCGTGGTCGAGACCTTTGAGCGCCACCACAAGATCAAGCTCATCCACGTCGACGCCCGCGATCGTTTCATGCGAGCCCTAGCCGAGGTAACGAACCCGGAGACGAAGCGCAAACGGATTGGCAAGGAGTTCATCCGGGTGTTCGAGGCCGAGGCGCGCAAGCTCGGCACGGTCGACTTTATCGCCCAGGGGACCACCTACCCCGACGTTGTCGAGAGCGCCTCGAGCGATGCGGGTACGGCCGCCAAGATCAAAACTCATCACAATGTCGGTGGTCTCCCGGCCGACATGAAGTTCCAGCTCGTGGAGCCCCTCCGTTACCTCTTCAAGGACGAGGTCCGGCGCGTCGGCCTGGAGCTCGGGCTACCGGAAGAGATCGTCTACAGGCAACCGTTCCCGGGGCCGGGCCTCGCTATCCGCGTAACTGGTGAGGTCACGCCCGAGAAGCTGGAAATGGTACGCGGCGCCGACTGGATCGTCCTCGACGAGATCAAGCAGGCCGGGCTCTACAAGGAGCTGTGGCAATCGTTCGCCGTGCTTACCGATACGAAGACGGTCGGCGTTATGGGCGACTTCCGCACCTACGGCTACGCCGTGGTCGTTCGTGCCGTGCAGGCCGAGGATGCCATGACGGCCGACTGGGCACGATTGCCCTACGATCTGTTGGCCCGAATCTCAAACCGCATTGTCAACGAGGTTCCGGGAATCAACCGCGTGACTTACGACATCACCAGCAAGCCCCCTGGCACCATCGAGTGGGAGTGAGCGGACACTCACCTGCTGCCGGCGACAGACCATCGTGAACGTCCTCCTCATCGGTGGCGGTGGGCGCGAGCATGCGATCGCCTGGAAGCTGAGCCAGAGCCCACGCCTCTCCGAGTTGTTTACTGCGCCCGGCAACGCCGGCACGGCGAGATTCGGTGTGAATCTGCCGTTGCGCGTACCGGGCAGCGCGGCCGACGACGACCAGGTGGAGGCGTTTCTCGACGAGGCGGTTGCTCGGGCGCGCGAGTGTCGCGCAGATGTTGTTTTCGTCGCGCCTGACGACCCCCTGGCATGGGGCCTGGTGGACCGCCTCAACGACGCAGGCATAGCTGCCTTCGGCGCGACGAAGGAAGCCGCGGAGATCGAGGCGAGCAAGGGATTCGCAAAGGCGCTAATGGGCCGCTATGGTATCCCTTCAGCGGCTGGCCGGAGCTTCGATTCGGTCGAGCGGGCTCGCCGCCACCTTGAAGAAGCCGAACCACCATTCGTCGTCAAGGCTGATGGCCTGGCGGCTGGCAAAGGGGTGACGGTCGCTCCGACGCGGGAGAAGGCCCTCGCCGCACTCTTCTCGATCATGGCCGACCGCACTTTCGGCCGATCGGGTGAACGGGTCGTGATCGAGGAATTCATGCCGGGTCGCGAGCTTTCCGTCCACGCCTTTTCCGACGGCCAGACCTTCGCCATGATGCCATTCACCCGCGACCACAAGCGCGTATTCGACGACGACCAGGGTCCGAACACCGGCGGGATGGGCGTTGTCGCGCCAGTGCCCGAAGTCGACAAGAGACTGGCGGCAATGATCGAGGGCGACATCGTCAGCGCGACGCTCGAGGCTCTCGCCACCGAGGGTCGCGTGTTCAAAGGCGTTCTTTACCCGGGGGTGATGCTGACGGAGCAGGGGCCGAGAGTATTCGAATGCAACGCCAGGCTCGGCGATCCAGAGGCGCAGGCGTTGATGCCTCTGCTCCAGACTGACCTTCTGGATGTGATCGAAGCCGTTATCTACGGGCGCCTCTCGCAGCTGACGCTCGAATGGTCACAGAAGGCCGTCGTCGCGGTCGTGATGGCTTCGGGTGGGTACCCCGGCTCCTACACCACCGGGGCGCCAATCAGTGGGCTGGAGACCCTTGACGAAGGCGTCCTCGCGTTCTTCGCCGGGGTCGCGCAGGATGGCGACGCCCTTCGCACTTCGGGCGGCCGGGTGCTGACAGTTGTCGCAACGGCGGATAGCGCGGCTGAGGCGAGAGCGATCGCTTACGACAACGTCGCCCGCGTCACCTTCGAAGGCGCACACTTCCGCACTGATATCGGCGCCCCAAACTAGCCGTGTGGCGACTTCTGGCCGGGGCAACCTTTTCTCTCATCTGTCTGGCCTGCGACAGTACACCTCTTCCCGGCGACGATCAGTCGGACCAGCCGGCAGCGATCGACCCGCTGTCGACGTCGCTCGATCCGAGCCAGATGCCTGTCGCGCTGACTCAGCTGACCGGCGCACTCGCCTCGAACAACGACGCGCGCACCCAGCTGCTTCGCGCGTTGGAGAGCCCGGGGGTGACGCTTAACGACGAGTCGCTCGCGCTGGCTCTGCGGAACCTGACGGCGCGTGGGTTTGAGGTCGCCTGGCTGGCATCCCTATTGACGCTGGCCGCGGACGAGGAATCTTCTTCTGAAGCAACGGCAGCGAGCGCGGCCTTACGCACGCTCGCGATCTCCGTGCTTCACGAAGTGTTGTCAACTAGCTCAGTACGCAACGGGCTGGACGAGGGAACCATGACCCTCAACCAGGCGCGCTCCGTTCTTGTCGAGGCATTCGGGTCGCTGAGACCTGCGGGCGAAGACGATCGAGTGCTCCTCCTGCCCGAGGATGTCGCCGAGCCCACACTGTCATTGGCTCGATCCACGCCGACGACTACTCTCTTGCCCGAGCGAACCGCGGGATTCACGACTGTCGCATCAGCAGTCGAACAGGCAACTACGGCCGAGATCATTTCCGGCGAGGACGTCTCTGCCACACGAACGGAGCTAGCGGCACTCTCCCGTCTGGCTCTCCTGACAGGGCGGGGCAGCGAGCCGCCCAGCAGTCCCTTCGGGAGCTATGTGCTAAACGTGCCCGTCGCCGAACAACTGGTTTACAGCCTCAGCGGCCGCGAGACCGTCGGTGTGCTTCCGAGTCAGGAACAGCCGATCGTCTCGCTTGACATCGACGACGACGGCTCTGTCGGCGCGACAATCCTGGATGTCGAATCGGAAGGCGGCGACCTCCAGGTTCGGTCGTCTACCAGGTCCGTCCTCGGCCAGGAAAGGATCAGACAACCGGCATTCGGACGCCCCGACGCCAGCTTGAGCAGCGGCTTCGGAATCTATCAGTTGGCTGTGGAGGTGCCCTTCATCAACCCGGTTAACGCCCCGTTCCGGGTGACGTGCCTCGTACCATCCCTCGGCGCGAGGATCACCGTGACGCTGGCAAGTCGCGAGGCGCAGGGCCAGCTTCGCGCCAGCGGTCGAATCGTGCTCGCGCCTCAGCAGGTAGCGATGCTTGCCAGCGAGGCGCAGGTCGTCTGCGCGGGCAGCTACGGAACTGTGGAGACAGGGCAGATCGCAATTCCCCCCGAGCTCGTGCCCCAGTCGGTTGCCGACGATTGACTGTTGCACTGGTCATGAAGCCGCGAGAATGAGGCAAGGAGGGCTGCCTATGCCGCTGGTCGGTGTCCTGATGGGAAGCAAGTCCGACCTGCCGGCGATGCAGGCCTGCCTTGACACATTGAGTGAGCTGGGCATCGAACACGAGCACCACGTGATGTCCGCCCACCGTACGCCACAGAAGGTCCAGGAGTACGCGTCCACTGCCCAGGACCGTGGGATCGAGGTCATCATCGCCGCGGCCGGAATGGCTGCGGCGCTGCCCGGCACCGTAACGGCCTGGACCCAACTCCCCGTGATCGGCGTCCCGCTGGCGTCAGGAGCGCTCAATGGGGTCGATTCGCTCTACGCCATCGTTCAGATGCCGCCGGGCTTGCCGGTCGCTACTGTCGCCATCAACGGCGCAAAGAACGCTGCTTATCTTGCCGCGCAGATCCTCGCCTTGAAGCACGCAACTGTCGCCGACGAGTATCGAAAGTTCCGCGAGAAGATGCGCGAAGGATGATCCCGCGTTACTCACGTCCCGAGATGGCCGCGATCTGGAGCGACGAGAACAAGCTCCAGCAATGGTTGCGAGTGGAGATCGCCGCCTGCGAGGCATGGGCCGAGCAGGGTGCCATACCGGCCGAAGACATGGCGAAGATCCGCAAGGCGACCATCGACCCGGAGCGGGCGCTGGCCTACGAGCGCGAGATGCACCACGACCTCAACGCGTTCCTGCGTGCAGTTGCGGACACGCTGGGCGACGAATCGCGCTTCGTGCACATGGGTCTAACGTCGAGCGACGTCGTCGACACCGCCCTCGCGATGCAGCTCGTCGCCTCGGCAGACATTCTCGAACGCGACATTGATGCGTTGAACGAGGCCCTCGCGGCGATCGCCCGCGAGCACAAGACAACACTGCAGATGGGCCGCTCCCATGGCGTGCACGCCGAGCCCATTACCTTTGGGCTGAAGATCGCGACATGGCTGGAGGAGATGCGGCGCGATGCTGCCCGGCTCACGGACGCCCGCGCCGGAATTGCCGTCGGCCAGCTCAGCGGTCCCGTCGGAACGCATGCAACGGTTCCGCCAGCGGTTGAGGAAGCGGCCATGCAGCGCCTGGGCCTCGGGGTCGACGCTCTCACCAACCAGGTCATCCAGCGCGACAGGCACGCACACTTTGTCCAGACCCTCGCCCTGATAGCCGCTTCACTGGACAAGTTCGCGACCGAGATCCGTCACTTACAGCGGACGGAGGTACTCGAAGCAGAAGAGCCGTTCGCCGAGGGCCAGACCGGCAGCTCCTCGATGCCGCACAAGCGCAACCCGGAAAAGTGCGAGCGGATCTGCGGCCTCGCCCGGGTCGTCAGGGCCAACGCCCTGGCCTCGCTGGAGAACGTCGCCCTGTGGCACGAGCGCGACATCTCGCATTCGTCAGCCGAGCGCGTGATCCTCGCCGACAGCTGTCTGCTCGTGGACTACATGCTCGATCTCTTTACCTGGATCATGAAGGGCCTCAATGTCTATCCCGAACGGATGCGTGAGAACATGGATCTGTCCTACGGCCTCGTCTTCTCACAGCGTGTTCTGCTCGCCTTGATTGAAACGGGCATGACCAGGCAGGACGCCTACAAGCTGGTACAGCGCAACTCGATGGAGGCGTGGCGAAAGCGGCAGTCATTCTGCGAACTCCTGAAGGCCGACCAGGATGTGGTCGGGCGACTCGGCGAGCATGGAATCGACGACCTGTTCGACTACAAGTACTACCTTCGGCATGTCGACGAGCTGTTCGCGCGGGCCGGGCTGAACTAGGCGACGCACGTTCGACCGCTCTTGAAGCCATTCTGTAAGATGAGCTTGTGAGCGAGGTTCGGGTCGAGGATCTAACCCGTTGAGCACCGTGGTCCTCGAAACCGACCTGCCCAACCGCTTCGCCCGCGGCAAGGTGCGCGACACCTATGACCGTGGCGACGAGCTTCTGATCGTAGCCAGCGACCGCATTTCGGCGTTCGACGTCGTGCTGCCGACGGGCATCCCACTCAAGGGGCACGTCCTGACCCAGTTGTCCGCGCACTGGTTCGAGCTGACAGGCGACGTCGTGCCCAACCACTTCATCCGCGTTATCGATTCGGCGCGTGACATGGACCTGGCTTATGACATCCCGAGCGAGCTTATCGGCCGGGCGATGATTGTCAGGAAGGCTGAGCGCGTCGACGTCGAGTGCGTGGCGCGCGGCTACCTGACGGGCTCGGGCTGGAGCGAGTACAAGAAGAGCGGATCGGTATGTGGGATCCAGCTCCCCGAAGGTCTGGTCGAGAGCCAGAAGCTGCCGGAGCCGATCTTCACGCCGACGACCAAGGCCGAGGAAGGGCATGACCTGCCGATGACCTACGAGGAGGTAGAGGAGTTCGCCGGTAAGCAGGCAGCCAACGTGCTGCGCCTGCGGACGCTGGCGCTTTATCGCTTCATGGCACAGTACGCGCTCGAGCGAGGCATCATCCTCGCCGACACCAAGTACGAATTCGGCTACCTCGACGACGAGCTGATCCTGATAGACGAGGCCGGCACGCCCGACTCCAGCCGCTTCTGGCCTGCCGATCAGTATGAACCAGGCCGCCCGCAGCCAAGTTTCGACAAGCAGTATCTGCGCGACTGGCTGAGCGAACTGGGCTGGAACAAGGAGCCGCCGGCGCCCGAGCTGCCGCCCGACGTTGTCGAGCAGACTTCGCGGAAGTACGTCGAGGCCTACCGGCGATTGACAGGCAAAGAACTGATCACGGGGTGAGCGAGTTCCTCGCGAGGGTCGAGGTAAGCCTCAAGCCGACCGTGAACGACCCCCAGGGCCTGACGATCCGCGGAGGGTTACACTCGCTCGGCTTCAAGGAGGTCGAGAGCGTCCGCGCCGGGAAGTACATGGAGATAGAGCTCGACGCAACCGATCGTGCCGCCGCGGAGGCGCGGGTCAAGGAAATGTGCCAGCGCCTTCTGGCGAACCCGGTAATCGAGGAGTTCACCTTCCAGGTCGAGCCCTGTTAGGGCGCGCCACTGACCTGGTACGACAGGCGTTTCGCCGATAAAGACTCGGGCTCGAAGCGCACAAACTTCACTCCTGGCGTCTCGAAGGTTCCCATCACGAATCGGGAACGATCCCACTTCGATTCATCTGGCCCGAGGTATCGAGCCAGCTTGCGACGTGCCCGATCTGCATCGAAGCCCACCACCGATGCTCGCCCGCGGGCGCTGACCTTTAGCACCTCGCCTGTCTCCACGTCGTTCACATCAACAACCAGCGCTACACGATCGTCCTCGCGAAGCAAGGCCTCAAGCCTTGACCATGGACCTGTCAACCACCAGAAGGCGCCCTCCTCCCAGATGTACCAGACCGGGCGAACGGCCGGGCCATTGGTTGCAACGTGGGCGACCAATGGGCGCGCCAGGAACTCATCGAGATCGAAACTCGGCTCAATATGGAAACGCCTTTGCGTGTCCAGGCCCATTACTTCAGCTCGTGGGTGGTGATCTCGATGGTGTGGCCGTCGGGATCGTTGATGTAAATCGAGTGCACAGCGCCGTGGTCGCTGAATTCGAAATCGATTCCCTTGGCGCGGAAGCCTGCCTGGATCGCTTCGAACCCCTTGCGATCGACGGCGAAGGCAAAGTGGCGCATCGAGATCGTGTCTCTGCCCGGTGGGCCATCGGGTGAGGCCGATTCGGCCGGGAACAGAGCCACGCACGACGGGCCAGCACAGAGCATGACCGGCGGGTTCCACTCAGGGTTGCGTCGTTCC
>DASTBR010000268.1:0-4735 GCA_035711945.1 Dehalococcoidia bacterium | reverse complement strand
TCCACGAGGGTCTCAAGAACGTCGCCGCCGGCGCCAACCCGATGGCGCTCAAGCGTGGCATCGAGGCCGCCAGCCAGACGGTCATCGCCCAGCTCAAGAAGAACGCCAAGCCCGTCACGACACGTGAGCAGTCGGCTCAGGTCGCGTCGATCTCGGCTGCCGACGCGACGATCGGCCAGCTCATCGGCGAGGTGATGGAGAAGGTCGGCAAGGACGGCGTCGTCACCGTCGAGGAGTCGAAGGGCATCCAGACCGAGACGGACTACGTCGAGGGCCTGGCCTTCGACCGCGGCTACATCAGCCCCTATTTCGTGACGAACTCCGAGCGAATGGAAGCGGAGCTGGACGAGCCCTACATCCTGATCACAGACAAGAAGATCTCAGCCGTGGCCGACATCCTGCCGGTGCTCGAGCGCGTGCTGCAGGTTACGAAGAACCTGCTGATCATCGCCGAGGACGTGGACGGCGAGGCGCTGGCTACGCTGGCGGTGAACAAGCTGCGCGGGACGATCAACGTTGTCGCGGTGAAGGCGCCGGGCTTCGGTGACCGCCGCAAGGACAACCTGCAGGACCTGGCTGCCGTGACCGGCGGGCAGGTGATCAGCGAGGAGCTGGGCCGCAAGCTGGACAGCGCGCAGGTCGAGGACCTGGGCCGCGCACGGCGCATCGTGATCACCAAGGAAGAGACGACAATCGTCGAGGGCCGCGGCGAGTCCAAGGCCATCGAGGGGCGAATCAACCAGATCAAGAACCAGATCGAGGTCACGACCTCGGACTGGGACAAGGAGAAGCTCCAGGAGCGCCTTGGCAAGCTGAGCGGCAGCGTGGCCGTGATCAAGGTCGGCGCGCCGACCGAGGTCGAGCTCAAGGAGAAGAAGCACCGCGTCGAGGACGCCCTGCAGGCGACGCGCGCGGCCGTTGAAGAGGGCATCGTGCCCGGCGGCGGCGTGGCGCTGATTGCAGTCGTCAAGCAGCTCGACAAGGTCGAGGCCGAGGGCGACGAGCAGACGGGTGTCAACCTGCTACGGCGGGCGCTCGAGGAGCCTTTGCGACGGATCGCGATCAACGCCGGCAAGGATGGCTCGGTGATCGTGCAGCAGGTCAAGACCCTGAAGAAGGGCCAGGGCTACGACGCCGCTAAGGACGAGATGACGGACATGGCTGAGCGTGGAATCATCGACCCGGCCAAGGTGACGAGGTCGGCGCTGGAGAACGCGGTGAGCATCGCGGGCATGGTCCTGACGACCAACTGCCTGGTGACCGAGCTGCCAGAGAAGAAGGGGCAAGCTGCGGCGCCGGCGATGCCGGGCGGCTACAGCGACATGTACTAAGCCGCAAGGCGAGTTACGGACGTATAAAGGTGGTCAGGGCGCTCTGACCTCTCCCCCTGACCCCCTCTCCGCAAGGCAGAGAGGGGGAATGAGGAAAGGTTATTTGGAGCGCCCTGACTCATCCCCCGGAGCAGCAGGCAGGCGATCGAAAGTGCGAGAATTGAGTGTGTGAGAGGACGAGAAGATGTATAGCGAAACAGGACTGGTAGCAACTGAAAACGACGTCGCGAAGGCGATAGACAACTGCGACGTCTTTCTGATTGGGTTCCGGAACACGACCGACCGAGTCATCGTCGACACGCGAACGAGTGACGGCGAGGGCCCGATGATCGAGATCACCGAGAGCACCGGGTCGATCGAGGGCCGGATGTTCTGGCTGGGTCAGCGCCGACCCGGTTTTGGCCTGCCCGAGCAGTTCAAGTTCTTCGTCTGGCCGAACAGCGTCGACTGGCTGCTGGAAAGCGGAACGTGGGAGCGGATCCGCAGCCGGGTGACCGGTGTCGGTTTTGATGCCGAGGTCGCCGCGCAGATGGACGTGGCGCTGGATGAGCTACGAGAGATCGAGCGCGAGACTAACGTCGCCGCCGTACGGGGTGATGGCTACGTGTCCCTTTGGCCGGGCAACGGGCCGATCCCCGAAGAACTCGAGTAACCGCGTCTAATCTCCAGTCTTGCTGACCTGGGTGAGGATGATTGTCCGCTCTCGCACAGCGCTCAGCAGCAGCCAACCAAAGACGAGCAGGATGACGATGGCGATTCCGGCTGCGTAGGCCCAATGCCGGTAGCGATCATCGGCAGCCAGAATTCCGCCAACAATCTCGTCTCCGGTCCTGAGCACGACAACCAGCGACAGGGCGAGCGAAAAGGCGACGCCCCGCGAGAGTGTCTGGCGTCCGGTTATCCGCTGCAGCGCCATGTCGGGAACGACCAGATTGGCCATGCCAACGATCAGCATGAAGATGACGCCAAGAGCGAGGATGTGACGGACGGCGTCGAGCTGAGCAAAAGTAATGGCATCGCCGTCGACAGCCGCCTGAGATCCCACAACCGCGAGATAGACGCCAGCAATTAATAGCCATAACATCGCGGCTTTCAGCGGTAGAGCCATCGGCCGTGCGGCCGGGCGCAAGCCCTGAGCCGGCCTCCAGAACCCCGTGAGCAAGGCGGTGGCGGCCAATCCGAGTGAGATGACGACCAGCGACAGGCTTTCGACGGTCTCGCGGCGATCGTCACTCAGCACTTCGATCACTCCGGCGACTGCGAAGAGCGCGACGCCTGACTGGAACAGCCCGAGCGTCAGCTGGCTGAACCAGGGCGAAACACGGAAGCGGAAGAAGGTGGGAAGAGCTCTGGAGACTACACCGCTGACGAAGCTGAGGACAAAGCCGAAGAGCTGGATGCCAACGAGGAGACGATCGCGGTCGCTGACGAGCACGCGGTCGCCGTCACATGCCAGCTCGATGAGCCACCATGCTCCCAGGACAGCCTGGGCGAACAGCCAGAATGATCCGAAGGCGAAGTACAACGCCGCTGGCTCCCGGGACAGTGCAGCGCGCCGCTCCGTGAGCAGGATGCAGACCGCGAAGCAGGCAGCGCCGGCTACCTCGAGCAGTGCGGCCACCACGAGAACAGCGGCCATCGCGTCGCTGTCGGCCAAGGGCTGCGAAAGACCTCTCAGGATGACCGCAGACGCAAGCAAAACCAGGATCAGCGGCACAAGACGGGGAAAAGCAAGCGGCTGCCCGGCGAAACGGGGAGCGAGACGCAGAGCCATGCCGGCAATGAAGAGTCCGGCAAACCCGATGAGCTGAAGGTGGCCGTGCGCCTGGGCAACAGCGAACCAGCGCGTGCCCAAAGAGAAGCCCTCAGCTGCGTCGATGCTGAGCAGAAGTGCGAGGGCAAAGCCGCCAAAGATGCCGATCAAGAGGGAGGCCGCGATAAAGGGCCCGTAGGCTCGGTCGTCCGGATTGCCGATTGATCTGGCAGACACTAGCTGGCCGGTTCCGCCGGCTTCCAGAGTGGGAAGGGCAGACCGGCTAACCGGTTGATGACGAACCCCTGGCCTGTCAGGAGTACGACTGCCAGCATGAGGACGGCGAGTTGTTCAACCTCGGTGAGTACGCCGAGGGAGAAGATCAGGGTCGTGGCCCCGGCGGGCGGGTGAGGCGTTCCGAGCAAGATCATCAAGCCGCTGGTCAGACCCAGGGAGAGGGCAGCGGCGCCGACCCGAGAGGCATCCACGCCGGCGGCGATTGCTGAGCCTTCATCAGTCAGGCCGAAGATCACCAACGATAGATAGCCCATGGCGGCACCAATCAGGTGCCCACAAATGGTGTTGCGTGGGGAAGCGGCGGGGACGAGGGGCGTGTAGAAGAAGAGGAAGGCTGTTGGGCCGAGCGAAGGGAAGACGAAGGGCTCGTCGGTGGCGAGGGCGGCGAGCGACATGATGGCGATGCTCAGACAGCCATTGACGAAGCTGAAGAGGGCGAGCAGAAGGCGCGAGTCGTGGTGGGCCAGCAAATAGGGCAGCTGTAGTCGGCGTCCCAAGCCAAGGACGAGTGACGGCATTGCGCCCGGGCCAGGTGGGACGTAGGCGCGAGGCTTGTCGGTATCAGGTGGCTGTGCGACGTCCTCGGATTCGGCCATCAGCGAAGGGTGGGTAACTTACGCAAGACGTAAAGGGCGCCGAGTCCCCCGAGGAAGACGAGACCAGAGAAAACAGCGAGCAGCCAGCCGTCCTCACCATCTCCGGCGAGATAGCGGTCGAGGGCGACGGTCAGCAGCCAAAGCTGGATGCCGAGAAGGATGAAGCCGACGACAAGGGCCGTCAGCAGGGCGGCCTGAACGCCCGGCGGGGGCCGTTGCGGAAGTCTCGACGGCGTGGTCATGGGCGTTCCTCGATGGCCCAGAGAGCACTGCCGCGGCGTTCAAGGACGATGCGAGGTAGGCGGCGCTGAGGCGGGCCGGCGACGGGCTCCCCGGATGCGACTTCGAAGACTCCGTCGTGGCAGGGACAGAGCAGGCGATTTTCTTCCTCCTCGTAGTAGACCGCGCAGGAGAGGTGGGTGCACTTCTGGCTGTAGGCGACGAGGCCGCGTCCGGGAACGTTAAGCAGCACAGCCTGGTCGTCGTCACCGGGGTAGTTGAAGTAGAGCGGGCCTTCGTCAGGAATGTCGGCGAGACTGGCGATGCGCTTGGGCTCGCCGCGACGGCGATCGTCGAGGGCGCCAAGGATGGCCAGGATGACGGTCCCCGAGAACAGCGCCCCCGACGAGAGGACAGCGATACGCAGCAGCTCCCGGCGGCTGACAAGTTGATCGGCCTCGCGATGGTATGGGAACTCTTCCCGCCATGCAGGCACCTGGGACTCGGGAGGCGTGCCCGGTTGGTCGCTCATAGCACCC
>DASTBR010000267.1:0-3862 GCA_035711945.1 Dehalococcoidia bacterium | reverse complement strand
CGGCTTCGTGCAGGCGCTCAAGCGTGATGTCTCGGAAGACGGAGATTGCGCCATTGATCTCGCCGTCCGGACCTTTGAGCGGTGAAGCATTAAAGGCGATGATGATGCGGCTGCCGTCGGGGCGGATGACGGTGATCTCCTGGGAGAGCACCTGCCCTTCGCGGACGAGCCGTGGCAGGCGGTCGAGCGGCTGGAGCTCGCGACCGTCCTCGAGGATGTAGCGAAGGCGGCGATAACCCTCGTTGATGTCTGCTTCGAAGCCCTGGAGGCCGAGCAGCTGGACGGCGGTCGGGTTTAGATAGATCACGCTGCCGTCGAGCCCGATCTGGACGAGGCCCTCAGCCATCTGCTCAACGGTCAGCCTCAGCTCCTCGGCGCGCTCCTCGGCGCGCTTGAGCGCAGCGGCATTGGCGACGACAGCGGCAGCCTGCACGGCGAGCCCCTGGATCGCTTCCAGCTCGTCGGCCAGGAAGGCGTGGGGCTGGTCGAAGACGATCGTGATGACGCCCAGGCGCTGCCCCAGGTAAACCAGGGGCACACTGAGGATCGCCTCAGATGCCCCGACGCGGATGACGTCGAGCTCGACCTCGGGGTCTGCGGCGATCTCGGCGGCGCTGCGGTAATACAGAAGCCGTCCCTCGCGATAGGCCCTCGCCGAAAGGACGTTGGAGTCAATGGGCAGTTCCTTCAGGAGCTCGAGGTCGGCGGGGGGCGCGTTGTGCTCGGCGGCGAGGCGCAGATGGGTACCGTCGCCGGCGTCGAGGAGGATGGCAGCGCCACGCGCCTCGAGGCACTCCGTGGCGGCGTCGACGGCTACCTGGAGGACCTGATCGAGGTTGCGGGCCTCTGACACCGCGGCCGTGATCGCTGCTCCGGCGCCGGCCAGGCGTTCACGCCGGCGAGACGCCTGGTAGTCGCGTGCGTTGCGAAGGGCGAGTCCGGCGGCACGGCCCAGCGAAGCGAGGACGACCTGGTCACCCGGGCTGAAGGCGTCGACTTCCGGGCTCACGGCCTCGATGAGGCCGAGGCGCTCGTTACCGACCTGAATGGGGACAAATAGAAAGGACCGTGGCTCGAGCTCGCCAATGGAGACCAGCGAGAAGTAATCGGTCTCGCGGAGGTCGCGGCAGCGGATGGGGCTGTCGGAGTGGAGCGCGGCCCAGGCAATGGTTCTGTCCTGTGGGTTGTCGGAGGGCCAGATGTTGCGCGAGGCAACGATGGTCAGCCTGCCGAACTCGTCGAGGGCAAGGACAGCAACATGATCGGTAGCCAGCGCCTCGGAGACGAGGACGAGGACACCGTCCAACGTCTTGGAGGGATCAAGCGACCCGGCGAGCAGATTCACGGCCCCGGCGATGTCGAGGCCGCGCGATGGCGAATCGAGCATAAGCACCCTGGGGAGGCCAGAGTGAGTGTAGCCGCCGTCGACTTGGTGGTGTGGCGTGCTGCCGTGGTTGCTAGCGGTCGCCGACAACGGAGTTGACGGTTGCGACGAGCTGCTGGATGTCGAAGGGCTTGGCGAGAAAACCCTGGACGGGCAACCGGGCGACCTGTGACGGCAGGTCGCGGACCGCTGAGATGACAATCACGGGGACTGAGCGACGCCGGCGCCGCAGCTCCCAAACGAACTCGCGGCCATCGAGGAGCGGGATCATCAGGTCGAGGAGGATTACGGCCGGCTCCTGCTCGTCGATGCAGCGCAGGGCCGTGACACCATCCTCGCACTGACGGACGCAGTAGCCTTCCGGCTCGAGGGCGAGCTTGATCAGCTCGGCGATCCGCTGGTCATCCTCGACGCTCAGGACTTCAACGCAGTCGTCATCCACGTCGATCTCCTATCAATTGGCCATGGAGGTCGAGCATACAGGTTGGTTTCCGGCGGACTCATGGGGCAGTATGATGGCTCGGCTTAGAGGTCGGCTGTCAGACAGGCCGCCGGAAGGTTAGAACCCATGACCACGATCACGACCAATGGACCCGTGACAGAGGCGCCGCGGCTGTCTGAGGATCAACAGGCCGAGCTGTTCGACCTGATAGCGGACGCGGACAGCGTGGAGCTGAAGCTGACCGTACCTGAGTCGAACCGGATGCAACTGATCACTGCCCTGGGACTTGACCCATTGGATATCGAGGTGCGGCAGGTCTTCTTCTTCGACACGCCGGATCTGCAGCTTTACCAGACTGGCGTCGTTGCGCGTGCCCGTCGCATTCAGAACAAGAAGGGCGACTCGGTGGTCAAGCTGCGGCCGGTAGTCCCGAACGAGCTACCAGAGGACCTGCGGAAGCTGCCAGAGTTCAGCGTGGAAGTCGACGCGATGCCGGGCGGCTATGTCTGCTCCGCCTCAATGAAGGGGACCGTGACAAACGACCGCGTGGCCGAGGCGGTGCTGGGCAAGCGGCCGTTGCGAAAGGTGTTCTCGAAGGAGCAGCGGGCCTTCTTCGCCGACCACGCGCCGGAAGGCGCAGAGCTGGACTCACTGAGGATGCTGGGGCCGATCACGGTATTCAAGCTCAAGTCGCGTCCGGTGGGATACGACCGGAAGATCGTGCTGGAGCTCTGGAACTACCCGGACTTCACGCGGATCCTCGAGTTCTCCACTAAGTGTGCGCCGGCGGAGACGCAAAACGTGGTTGAGGAGCTGCGCACGTTCCTGACTGAGCGCGGCGCCGACCTCGCGGCGGAGCAGGAGACAAAGACACGCACCGCCCTGGAGTTTTTCTCGGAGCGCCTGACCAACTAGCGCGGGCGCCGGCCCAGTCGCCATTTGATGGCTGCGCCCGGCGAGTATCGCCAGATGCTATCGCTGAGTGCTGGTGTCCAACCGGTTGCGACAGCGGAACTTCTTTTCCGGTGAATACGCCGCGAAGGCGTTAACAAAGCGGCCGTCTGGGGCGTTAACAGATGTAGAAAACCGCTCCGCTTGCCGAGAGGAGGGCCTAGACGCGAGCCACGCCCTTTACCCGGAACCCCGTCGGACTAAAGGAGAGAAACACAAACATGAGCCTATTGAGCAAGTGGACACTGGGAGGCGGCCTCGCCGTAGCGGCGCTGTTGGCTGCCTTCTCGCTGTTTGGGGGCACGGCCAGCGCCGGGCTCGACGACCCGGGCGAGCTGATCAGGGGTGACCTTGAGTGCGACAAGATTGCGGAAGACGGCGATCTCGAAGAGGAGAACATCCCTGGCTTCGGCGAGGGAAGCATCAGCTCCGTCCACCAAGGCGACCCCATCACGTACGACATCACTTGCGATGTCAACCTGCCTGGGTTTGACGAGGGTGACCCGATCCTGATCGGTGATATCTCGATCAACGACCAGCTTCCGGACAACTTCGAGATCGAGTTCGCGACCTGCGAGGTCGAAGATGGGATCTTCGCCGTTTCGGGCTTCGGCTTCCCGTTCCCGACGATCTACCCGGCACAGGTCAACGGCCAGAACGTGACCTGCGTATTCCCATCGCCATTCGTTCCGGGCTTCTTCCCGACCCAGGTCGAGATGGAGATCGACGGTCGTTACAACGAAGCCCCCTGCGGCACGATCAAGAACATCGCCGTGGCCGAGATGGGTGGTGACACCGAGGTCGCTGAGCACGTGATCTTCGTCGAGTGCCTCGACGTCTCCGTGACCAAGACGGCTTCGACGGTCACCGACTCGACCGGCGCCACGGTGCTGGCCGGCGGCACGATCATCTACGTGGTCGAGGTCTGCAACGTTGCCCCGGCACCGAGCCTGGTCAACAACGCCGGCTTCTTCGACCAGCTGCCGCTCGGGACCCAGTTCCAGAGCTCGGCTTCGGCTGACTTCGACCTGGCCTTCGACGCCACGTCGAGCCAGATCCTGGGCACCACTGACCAGCTGCAGGCT
>DASTBR010000266.1:0-2294 GCA_035711945.1 Dehalococcoidia bacterium | reverse complement strand
GGTTGACTAAGACGTTATCGGCGCCACCCTCGACGCTGACAACCCGAACGATCGTGGCGGCTATGAGGACAACAATCAGGGCTAGGGCCGGCTCCAGGATCGGAGTTGTGAGGGCTCTTCGCATCATAAAATTTCTGGATCGTATGTCTCGATCTCACTTATGCGCAAGCAGCGTCCTGGCGGACCAGTCTGCAACGGCCTTCGAAGGCGGAGTGGCCGGCGGCCTCCAAGCCAAGATGCAGTCGCACGGGTCGCGGACCCTATCCTAAACAGGCCCCACTAACAGCCTGGAACGGAGTATCTAGTTATGGAACTTTCAGCCCGTAATCAACTGCCCGCCACCGTTAAGTCCGTGGCCGTGGGAGGAATCATGGCCGAGGTCGTAGTGGAGCTGGAGGGCGGTGGAGAGCTGGTCGCTGCGATCACGCGGGCCAGCGCGGAGAAGCTGGGGCTGGAGACGGGTCAGCGTGTCGTGGCGGTGATCAAGGCGACTGAGGTTCTAGTTGGCAGGCCTTGAACTCGTCCCACTTGCTTAACGACGCCTTCGAGCACCACGCCTGGGCAACCCTGCGGCTGATTGATGCCTGCCTTGCGCTGAGCCCTGAGCAACTGGAGACCAATGTCCCAGGTACGTATGGTTCGATCCGAGATACGTTGCGCCACCTGGTCGGGTCCGACGCCTGGTATTTGTTCGTCATAACCGACGGGCGCAGGCCTCGGATCGACGAGGACCACATGACCCTGAGCGAACTTCGTGCGGCAATGGAGGACAACGGCGCAGCCTGGTCGCAGGTTATCGCAGAGGAAAGCGATGCGGATCGAGTGACAGTCGTACGACTTGATGACGGATCCGAGTACCACGCACCGATTGGCGTCAGGTTCGCCCAGGCACTACACCACGGCACCGATCATCGCAGCCAGGTCTGCACTGCGCTCACGGAACTGGGCGCGGAGCCGCCGGCTATTGATCTCTGGGCCTTCGCCGAAGGGAACGGCCGCGTCGTCGAAGTCCCAGCCAGATCCTGACTGAGTCGCTACTTCTCTTTCGAGTTAGCGCCACATCCTGCGGCCGACGTCGTCCTGGACAGGATCGCGCTCGACGTTGACGACGATTCCCTCCTGGGAATCGCGGGCAACGATCATCTCGACAGGTTCCGTCTGGCTGACGTTGATTTCCTGGTGGATGACGTGGGGCGGCACGTGGATGAAGTCACCGGGGCCGGCGTCGGCTGTTTTCTCGAGCTGGTCGCCGAAGCGGAAGCGGGCGTTGCCGCTGATGATGTAGATTCCGCTCTCGTTCGTACCGTGGTGGTGGACACCGGACTCAAGGCCGGGCGCCAGCGTGACATAGCCCATCCAGAGGTTTTGCGCGCCCGAAGTCGAGGCTGCTACCCCGGCGGCTCGGATCATGCCCGGCGTCTGGGCCGTCTGCGAGTCGCGCTCCGACGCTCGGACAACCGTCAGTCCCGTTGCCCGCTTCTCGGCAGTCATGGCCTCTGAATCTCGCCGAGGCGTGCGCCGCTGATCGTCAGCTCGACGCCGTCCGGCAGCTCGCGCGCCTCGAAGGAGAAGAACGGGCAGCAGACCTTCTCCTCCTCGATGAAGGCCAGCACCTTCTGCCAGAGGTCGTCACGATCTCCTTGCAGGCGCAATACCTGGCCGTCTTCGATCGGCGTGTTCTTGACGACCTTGCTGAAGAGCGAGTCGAGGTCGCCCTGGCGGCGCTGACCCTGGTCCGCAGTCATCAGGCAGGCCTTCTCGGCGTCGGGCTGGCTGGCTTCGACTGTCAGCGTGCGCATCTAAAGGATGGCTTCCTTGAGCCGCGCGCTGTGGCACTGCAGGTTAACGCCCACGGGCAGCGAGGCGATGTGGGTCGGGTATGTCTCGACGTTGACCGCCAGCGCGGTATTGCTGCCGCCCACCGATTGGGGGCCCACGCCGAGCGCGTTGACCTTTTCCAGCAGTTCACGCTCGAACTCGGCGATCTCGGGGTCCTCGTTGTTCTCGCCGACCTTGCGCGTGATGCCCTTCTTGGCCAGGTACATGGCGTACTCGGCTGAGCCGCCGACGCCGACGCCGACGATGAGAGGCGGGCAGGGATTGCCGCCGGACTCCTCGATTGTGCGGAGGACGAAGTCGGTCACGCCCTTCTTGCCGGCCGCGGGCAGCATGACGGCGAAGCGGCTCATGTTCTCGCAGCCGCCACCCTTGGGGATGACGGTGAGGTGGACCTTGTCGCCGGGCACCATCTCGCTGTGGATCACCGCCGGTGTGTTGTTCTTGGTGTTGACGCG
>DASTBR010000265.1:0-21110 GCA_035711945.1 Dehalococcoidia bacterium | reverse complement strand
CGTGATCGCCGCCGACGGCAGCTCGGTCGACTCGGCGCCCTGGGCATCACTGAAGTAATCGCGGTAGACAATCCGCTCGCGCTCCACGATTTCGCTGTAGACGCCTTTGCCCCAGGCCTCATCTCCTTCGGGACCTGTCATGCAGTAGCGCCACGTCCCACCGGGCCGGAAGTCCATCTCGCAGAACGTCGTCGGGTACGTGCGCGGCCCCCACCAGTTGCGGATGTGGTCGCAGCTCGAATACATCTCGAACACCAGCTGGCGCGGGGCGTCAAAAGTGCGCGTCGCCGTCAGCTCTCCCTTTTCAAGGTCGGTTGTGAACTTAGTTTTTTCCGCCATTTGATTTCTCCTTCTCCTGAAGTTGCTGCAGGTATTCAGCCAATTGGTCGAAGCTTTCCTCCCAGAACCGGCGGTAGCGCTCCAGCCAGTCGGATACCTCCCTCAGCGGCTCCGCCTTGAGCCGCGACGGTCGCCACTGCGCCTCACGACCCCTCTCGATCAGTCCAGCACGTTCGAGCACCTTCAGGTGCTTGGAGACGGCGGGGAGCGTCATTTTGAACGGTTCTGCAAGCTCCTTGACCGAAGCCTCGCCTCCAGCGAGTCGGGCCAGGATTGCGCGTCTGGTGGGGTCGGCGAGAGCTGCGAAGGTCATGCTAAGGCGATCCTGCGGGGTGTTCTTGACCATTTGGTTAAATAACTGCTTGGTTTAATATACCAGCCGAACGGGGGTCGTCAAGCGGGCACCCCCCGTGAGTTTCGTCACAGAATCTGGTCTCTTGCCGCGCCCCATGCAACGATTGCCTGACAAACCGCGACGAGAGGCAGCATCGTGACACTTCGCGTTATCGGCGCCGGCATGGGCCGTACCGGCACACACTCCCTGAAACTCGCCCTCGAGCAGCTCCTCGGCGGGCCCTGCTACCACATGCGCGAGCTCTTCGACCATCCGGAACACATTCCTGCCTGGCATGCCGCCGCCGAGGGGGACATGCCCGACTGGGACAAGCTCTTCGCCGGCTACGCAGCCGCCGTCGACTGGCCGGCCGCCGCCTTCTGGCCCGAGCTGATGGAGGCCTACCCCGACGCCCTGGTCATCCTCTCCGTGCGCGACGCGGAGGGCTGGTGGCAAAGCGCCAGCCAGACGATCTTTCCATCCTCGCGTGCATTCGGCGAGCAGAACGAGGACGGCCGCCGCTGGTTCGAGATGGTGGTCGCCATGATGAACTCACGCTTCACGCCAGAGCTCGAGAAGCGCGAGGCTGCCATCGCCGCCTACGAGGCCAACAACCAGCGCGCCCGCGAGCTCGTGCCGCCATCGCGCCTCCTGGAGTGGACGGCCAGCGAGGGCTGGGCGCCGATCTGTGAGGCGCTCGGTCTTCCCATCCCCGATGAGCCCTTCCCGCTCACGAACACACGCCAGGAGTGGATCGCCCGCCAGGCCGCCGCCCAGGAGGAAGCGGCCTCGCAAAACTGACCGCCGCGTCTACTGCTCAGGTGGCAGGACAACGTCTGCCAGATCAACTGTTGGCGGATTGCCGGCGGCCTGCCATCGTCCTGACAGGGCGTCCGGCATCTGCGGCTGCGGACCGGGCTCCGGCTGATCCTGGTAGTTGCCGGTTGGCGCGATGTCCCGCAGCACTACATCGCCCACCCCGAGCGCGCCCGCCCGGGCCCCACTTGAGTCCGAGTCTGCGCATGGGCTGAGAGTCTCGACGGCAACCGCGATGCTGCTGCTCAGCTCGTTTCCGACCGTGCAGTTGTCGCCGCCGCCGCCAACGACGATCAGGTCAGCCGTCCCAGAGTCAGCAACCACATTGCCGGCGACACGGTTGCCGCGCGCGAACCAGGCTTCGTCGCCGAAGGTCTGGACAAGACTGATACCTCCCAGCTCGTGGTCGAAGACGCGGTTGCGCTCGATCACGTTGTCGCGCCCGCCGTAGATCATGATCCCGTTGCCCTCGCCCAGTCGCGCCTGGTTAACGGCCGAGGTCTCCGAGTTGTTGTTGGAGTACACCAGGTTGCCGACGATCGCCGCGTCTCCCTGCTGTCCCAGGTCCTCTCGTTCCTCGAACGTCCCGACGAAGATCCCCACGCGGTTGAAGCGGAAGGTCGACTCGATCAGCGTGATGTTCTCGCTGGCGTTGAGTCCCGCGTAGCCGAACCCGTTGTACTCACCGGTGACGTTGCGGACGACCGCATCGCAGGGCCGACATTCGCCGATGTAGATGCCGGCGTCGGCGCTGCCCGACGCGTAGCTGTGCTCGATCAGACCGCTTCTAGAGTCAAAGACATTTATGCCGTAGACACCGTTGTTGTGGGCGGTCAGATAGGACGCGCGATAGCCCTCGACGCCGCTCCAGATGAAGCCGTTGGCGGTAAAGCGGCGGGCCGTCATGTTTTCGATTGCGACGCCGTCGGCCTCGACGATGATCCCGTTGGCCAGCTCGAAGCCGCCGTCGAGGATTACTTCATTGCGGTCGGCCCCTCGGATGACAAGATGCTCTGTTTCGACGGTCACCGATTCCTCATAAACGCCCGGCAACACGAGCACGAGATCGCCCGGCTCGGCCTCATCGACAGCTTCTTGCAGGGTCTCGTACTCTTCGCCAGGCACGACCAATACGCCTTCGGGTTGGTCCGCTTCGTCGTCGCCGCAGCCCACTACCAGGGCGACAAGAGGGATGATGAGGCTGAACTGACGGGGCAGGGAGCCAAAGGGCATACAATGACCACGATCATTGTCGACCGTCTTGTCGACTACCCCCGACTCTCGACGTCGTGAGGAAAGCCCATGGCAGAAGACCGAGAAAAGCTGCTTCAGCACTACCGCGAATCGCGAGCCGACCTTCTTGCTGCGGTAGAGGGGTTGACCGACGAACAGCTAACCGATCCTTCCCTCGACGGTTGGTCGGTCAAGGATCACTTCCTCCATCTCGCCTCCTGGGACGACATCCGCGCGTCCGAGGTAGAGCGCATCTCGGCCGGCCACGACTCGGCGTGGCGCGCTGGCGTTGACGAGGAAGACGGCTACAACGCCATCAGCTACAAGCTGCGGCACGGTCTGACCCTCGACCAGGCGCGCTGGGAGCTCGAGAAGTCTCGCCAGCGCGTGCTCGACGCCATCTCCTCGGCAACCGAACGCGGACTCGACCCTTCCCTTTACGGCGAGGCTGGCCTGGTCAGCACCCATGAGGCGCAGCACACCGAGTGGATCAAGCGCTGGCGATCAGAGCAGCGCCCGTAGCGCCCGACCGTCACGCTGTGGCGTCGGTCAGATCCCTGTCCTCCATTTCCCAGGCGTGGTCCATCGTGTGAAACGCCGTGTGCCGGATCAGGAATCGCAGCGGCCACTTTCGCGCCGTCTTGCCTTCGGAATGGAACGAGCGAATCGCGCTGCAATAGGCTTCGCGGTGCGTCTTCAGCCCCGCGTCGGTCAGCACGGATTCTGCGGGCGTTCGGACACCGATGCCTCCCGACCAATCCGCTTCGTTGACCAGCACATGGCGGACGATGTGATCCCGATCACGCCCTCCACCCCGCGGCCCCTTCCGTAACTCAGCCGAAACTCGCGAGCGCACGTCGTCGAAGAACGCCCAGCACCCTTGCATCAGTTTCAGCTCGCGTTCCAGCTCGTCGCTCGACATCTCCTGCCTGTCGATGCTCGAAAAGGCGAACGAGATGCCCCAAAAGTCGGTTGAGCCGGTACCCGGATATTCCTCAACCACGTCGACGGTGGGGTCCGTCGGAAGCTCCGCATCCAACCCGGCGTGATGCGTCACCTTCCGGTAGCGCGGAACATAAGTGAGTAGCCGTTCAGTCGCCGCCTCACCGGTCTTCCCACCGCGCGAGAGACCGGGCCAGTCCGGCGCTACCGCCACCACCTTCTTCCCCTTCGGTCCAAGTTCGAGATTCACCCGAATTGCGTCAGCCATCTCCGCCCAGTTTGACATCTGGCGCCAGATGGGACGACGGCGAATACTCGACGGGCCCTTCCTTAACCTCAACTTCAGGAGGTGCAGATGTCCGACCTTCCGATACCAGAGACGAAAGGCCAGCTACTGGCCGAAATCGACCGCGAGCGAAAGGCGCTTCAGGAGGTTCTCGCCCGTTACGACGACGAACAACTGACGCGGCCCGGCCCCGAGGGCTGGGCGATCAAAGATCACCTCACGCACCTGACGGCCTGGCACTGGGCGGTCATCGAGGACCTCGACGGCCGGCCCGGCGAGGAGACAGGTCTGTCCGCTGAGCAGTTCGAGCGAATGTCCGAGGACGAGGTCAACGCCTACTTCCAGCAACGCGATGCCGGCATGTCGGCGGCCGAGGCGCGGTTGGAATTCGAACGGTCCCTCGCGGAGCTGCAGCAGCGCACGGAGAAGCTTAGCGACGAGGAGTTGGTACGACCCCTGCCCGACGAGCCGGGCCGTACATATATGAGCCTGCTCGCGAATAACTCAAGCCACCACTACGCCGAGCACCGCCCGTGGATCGAGGCCATCGCCGCCTCTTTCCACCCGAACTCCTGATTGTTAAGTCACCACTGGACGAACATGGGCATCACCACGTGGACGTAACGGTCCGACCCCACCGGCCGGATCACCCCCGGCGACGACGGTGACGTCGTCTCCAGCGCCACCTGCCCGCCCTCCAGCACCTGCAGCACCTCCTGCAGGTATTTGCCGTTGAAGGCAATCTTCGACGCCTCGCCCTCCACCGTCGCGTCCATCTCGCCGACGTTGTCGCCCATCTCCTCCGCCTTCGCCGAGACCACCATCTTCCCCGGCTCCGAGTCCTCGCCCTCTGATACTTGAAGGCGCACGATGCCCGACCCGTCGCGCGCGAAGATCGACGCGATCCGCACCTCGCGCATGAAGTCATCGACCTCGACAACCGCCCGTGACGTGTGCTCCTGCGGGATCAGCTGGCTGTAGTTCGGGAACGTCCCCTGGATCAGCTGCGCCACCATCTCAATCTGCCCGGTCCTGAAGAGGACCTGGGTCTGCGCCTCGTTCAGCTTCATCTCAACCGCCTCGTCCGAGTCCCCCAGCAGCCGTCCCAGTTCCTGTAACGCCCGCGCCGGCACGATGATCTCCATCCGCTGGTCCAGC
Organism: Dehalococcoidia bacterium; assembly: GCA_035711945.1. GTDB lineage: Bacteria > Chloroflexota > Dehalococcoidia > WHTO01 > WHTO01 > DASTBR01. The sequence continues at coordinate 16,002 of DASTBR010000265.1, read as the reverse complement.
GAGTCGCGCAGGGCCAGCTTGTGCACCGCCAGGCGAAAGCCGTCGGCAGCCGCCAGCGTCAGCTCCGAGCCGTCAATCGCCATGTCGACGCCGGTCAGTACCGGCCGCGAGTCGTCCTGCGCCGCCGCGAAGACGACCTGGTTGATCGCCGCCTTGAATGTCTCGCCCGCGATGCCCAGCGTGGCCCCCTCGGCGATCGACGGGATCGGCGGGAAGTCGTCCGCGTCCTGGCCGCCGATGGTCGCCTCGTTGCGCGCGCAGACCAGTTTCACCTGCTTCGATCGCGGCTGCAGCGACATCTCGATTTTCTCGTTGGGCAGCGAGTTAACGAAGTCCGTAAGGAGCCGCGCCGGGATCGTGATCGTCCCTTCTTCCTCCACCTGGGCGCCGATCCAGCAGGTCAGCGCCATCAGATTGAGGTCGATCGCCGACAGCTTGAGCTGGCCGTTTTCAGTGGCCAGCAGGATGTTGCTCGCTATCGGCAAAGTGCTGCGGCTGGCGACGGCTCGCCCGACAATTCCCAGTCCGCGCTGGAGGTTCTCTTGAAGAACAGAAACGCGCATAACGCTCACCTGACTTAACAGTTATTTGACGGGGGCTGGACGCCATTATAGGCCGTCCTCAGTCGCCCATGAAGCATCGTCCACACCCTTGTCCCCAATGCGCTTTGGGAAGCCCCAGCGACGACCAGTCTCACGTCCCTCTCCCTCCAGGGAGAGGGCTAGGGTGAGGGTGATCCAGCCCCCGTTGGCGCGGGGCCCAGCACTTCCGCCAGCGCCGCCTGTTGGTATTCAAACAGCTGCTTGATCCCACCCTCCGCCAGGTCCAAAAGCTGGTTCATCGTCGCCCGGTCGAACGACCCCCGCTCAGCTGTCCCCTGCACCTCGATGAACTGGTTCTCCCCCGTCATCACGAAGTTGAAATCCACCTCCGACGTCGAGTCCTCCTCGTAAGGGAGGTCAAGTACCGGCACCCCGTCGACAACTCCGGCGCTTACAGCCGCCACCGTCGTCCGCACCGGGTCCTCCTCGATCAATCCTTGCGCTTTAATCACGGCCACCGCCTGCTTCAGCGCGACGTAGGCGCCGGTGATCGCAGCCGTCCGCGTTCCCCCGTCGGCCTGCAACACATCGCAGTCGATGGTGATCGTCCGCTGCCCCAGCAGCGTCGTGTCGATGATTCCTCGCAGCGACCGCCCGATCAGCCGCTGGATCTCGTGCGTCCGGCCACCCACTCGACCGCGGGCAGCCTCACGCTCGCTCCGCGTCGGCGTAGCCCGTGGCAGCATGCTGTACTCCGCGGTAACCCAGCCCGTCCCTGCATTCCGCAGGAAGGCCGGTACTCGGTCTTCCACCGAGGCCGCGCAGAGCACCCACGTGTCGCCTACCTGGATCAATGCCGAGCCCTCGGCGAACGCCAGGTAGTTGGCCGTGATCTTCACCGGTCGCATCTCCGCCGGCTGCCGCCCGTCGCGCCGCTTCATTGCCCCAGTATCGCCTGCGTGGTTCTCGTGTTCCTTACGCGCTGCCGCTTCACTTCCGTTCGCTATATCCTTGATTCCCTGTAAACGATCGCGGGAGGCTGTAATTGGCAGACGAGTTCGACCTGGAGAAGGCGCGCCAGCAGATCGGCCAGGAGTCAGAGTCCTGGCCCTACGAAGTAACCACCACCAGTGTCCGCATGTACGCCCGGGCCATCGGCTACAGCGACCGGGTCTTCTACGACGAGGAGGAGGCGAAGCGCCGCGGCTATCGTGGCCTGCCGGTGCCGCCCGGCTACCTGGGCACCCCGGTCTTTGACCCCGAGCGCTCCGACCCGACCTTCGGATTCCCTCGCGGGCAGGGGCCGCGCCTCGAGCTGCCTACGAAGGGCTTGCTCGATGGCGGCACCCAGACTGAGTACAGCGGCGATTGGATCTGCTCCGGCGACAAGCTTGAGGTCACCCAGAAGCTCGCCGACGTCACCCAGCGCCAGGGCGGCCTGGGCAACATGGTCTTCGTCACCAACGAGGCCGTCTACAAGCGCAACGGCGAGGTCGTCGCCCGGCAGCGGCTGACCTCGATTCACTACTAGGAGTCACGAATGCCGTACTTCGACGACGTTCAAGAAGGCCAGGAGCTTCCCACCAACACAAAGAAGCCGCCGCTGCAGCAGCTGGTCTGGTTCGCCGCCGGCTCGGGCGATTTCAACCCCCTGCACTTCGACTTCGACTTCGCGAAGAATATGGGCCTCCAGGGCCCGATCGTCCACGGCCGCTTCAAGTACGCCACGCTCGGCCAGCTGGTCTGGGAGTGGGTCCAGCCCGACGGCCGCGTCAAGTCCTTCGAATGCCAGTACCGCGGCATGGACGAGCCGAACCACGAGTTCAAGGTTGGCGGCGTCGTCAAGCGCAAGTGGCAGGACGGCGGCGAGAACCTGGTCGAGGTCGAGATCTGGACAGAAAACGAGGAGGGTAAGAAGACCACACCGGGCAACGCTGTGGTTTCTCTTCCTTCCCGCTAGGAGACAAGGGATGACGAAACATCTGGACGGCAAGGTCGCAGTACTCACCGGCTCCGGACGGGGCATCGGCCGCGAGGTCGCCCTCTACTTTGCCAACGAGGGCGCCAAGATCGTCGTCAATGACGCCGGTGTAAACCCGGACGGCACAGGTCACGACGGTGGCCCCGCCGACGAGGTGGTCGCCGAGATCAAAAACGCCGGCGGCGAGGCAGCACCGAACTACGACTCAGTAGCAACCATGGAGGGCGGCGAAAAGATCATCCAGACCGCGCTCGACAGCTTCGGCCGCCTGGACATTCTGATCAACATCGCCGGCATCCTCCGCGACCGCATGATCTTCAATATGTCCGAGGAGGAGTGGGACGCCGTCATCGCCGTCCACCTCAAGGGACACTTCGCGTGCACCAAGCCCGCGTCGGTCGTCATGCGCCAGCAGCGCTACGGGCGGATCATCAACTTCACCTCGACCTCGGGCGTCTGGGGCAACGCCGGCCAGGCCAACTACGGCGCCGCCAAGTCGGGCATCGCCGGCTTTACGCGGGTAGTCGCCCGGGATCTCGGTCGTTACGGCGTGACCGTCAACGCGATCGCACCCGCTGCTCAGACACGGCTCATCGGGACGATCCCCGGCGGCTTCCAGCTGCCCGGCCCGGAGTTCATCCCGCCGATGGTTGCCTACCTCGCCTCTGATTCGGCATGGAACATCAACGGCCAGGTCTTCTACGTGATCGGCGGGCAGGTCCACGTCCTTAACGCCCCAACCGCCGCCAAGACGATCTTCAAGCCCGGCAAGTGGACTCTCGACGAGCTCGAGGAGCGAGTGGCAAGGGACCTCATGCAGGGAGTGCGAAACCCGGCGCCTCCGGCTGAGGACATCAAGGTCCCTGGCCGTGAGGAGACTGCGGAGGTGCCGGCATGAGCCGCTTCGACGGACGGGTAGCAGTCGTCACGGGCAGCGGGCGGGGCATCGGTCGCGAGGTCGCCATCCTGCTCGCCCAGGAGGGCGCAAAGGTCGTCGTCAACGACCCCGGAGCCAATGTCGATGGCACCGGCCACGACGGTGGCCCTGCCGATGAAGTCGTGGCCGCCATCAAGGACAACGGCGGCGAGGCGACGGCCAACTACGAAAGCGTCGCCACCATGGAGGGCGGCGAAAAGATCATCCAGACCGCCCTCGACGCCTACCAGCGCCTCGACATCCTGATCACACCGGCTGGCATCCTCCGCGACCGGATGGTCTTCAACATGGCGGAAGACGAGTGGGACGACGTTATCGCCGTCCACCTCAAGGGACACTTTTCGACCATCAAGCCGGCGTCGGTGATCATGCGCCAGCAACGCTACGGCCGCATCGTCACCTTCTCTTCAGTTTCAGGTCTTGTCGGCAACCCCGGGCAGGCCAACTATGGAGCGGCCAAGGCCGGCATCGCTGGGCTCACCCGCGTCGCTGCTCGCGATCTCGGCAAGTATGGCGTCACCGTCAACTGCATCTCACCGGGCGCCGCCACGCGCATGACGATGACCGTCCCCGAAAGCACCCGTCAGCTCAGAGAGCGACGAGGTGTGACCGGTGCTGGTGTGCGCGTCGGAGGCGAGCTCGCGGAAAGTCTCCGCAGTCCCGATCACGTCGCGCCGATGACGGTCTTCCTCGCCACCGACGCAGCCTGGAACATCAACGGACAAATCTTCCACGTCTCGGGCGGCAGCGTCTCGCTGGCAATGGAAGAGCGGCCCTACAGGTCGGTCAGCAAGGAAGGTATGTGGACGCTCGAAGAGCTGGCGATTGCGGTGCCTGGACTCATGCAGAGCGTGCTCAATCCCGCCCCACCGCCACCCGACCTCGACCTCCCGGGACGTCCGGTAGCCAGCACGAACGGTCAGTCGTAAAGGGGTCAGGCAGGAAAGAACGCGGACCGGCGCGGCTCTTCCTCGCGCACGACCTCCATCGTGACGAAGACGTTGCCGTCGCGGCGGCGCTTGCCGCAGGCCTTGAATCCGGCAGCCTCGAAGGCGCGTCGGGCCCGTTCATTCCAGGCCAACGTGTTCAAGTACACACGTCGCAGACCGGTTGACTCGAAGATGAACTGGACAAACGTGGCGACGGCATCGCGACCGAAGCCGCGCCCCCAGTAGTCGCGCTCACCGATCGTGATCCCGAGCTCCGCCTCACCGCGGCGCTCGTCGATGTTGTAGTACATGACGTTGCCTATGTGCCGGCCTTCGCGAGTCTCGATGGCCAGCATGTGCCGATACGGTCCCGGGTACTGAAGCTCTTCCTTATAGAGGGTCAGATAGTCGTCGTAGGTCGATCGCAGCGGCCCTGACGCGTCAAACGACGCAAGCTCCGGGTCAGAGCGCCATCCGTAGTCGGCTGGCGCGTCGCTCAGACGCTTGCGACGCAGCTGGATTAGCTCGCCGCGGATCAGTACATCGTCCTGGACGGAGGTCATGACTTGCTCAACATGGACAGCGCCTTCTCAACCACCATCCGCTCGTTCGAGTACGACAGGCGACGGATCGCTTCCTGGGCCGGCGTCCACTCCACGTCGTCGTACTCCGCATCGTGCAGGCTGGGGTCACCGCCGGTCGAACGCATCAGGAAATGGTGTACACGCTTGTGATAGCGCACCCCGGGCCGTGTGAACCAGTAGCTGATTTCTCCCAGCGGCGCCTCTATCTCGACCTCGAGGCCGGTCTCCTCTTGCACTTCGCGCAGGGCGGTCTGCTCGACCGTTTCCCCTTCCATGGGCGTGCCTTTCGGCAGGCCCCAGAGGTTCTCGCTTCGCCGGCCACAGATCACGACCTCGATCAGGTCCTCGACCTCCCGGTAGATCAAGCCCCCCGCCGAGAACACATTCTCGGTGTGCACGTCAGGAGCACTCTTGCGGACCATCTAGATCTGGTACTCCTTGGTCATCGGATCCTCTTCGAAGTCGGCCTCGTCCAGTGCCTGCTGGGCGGCGTCCCTCAGCGCTTCATCGCCGCTCTTCAAAACGAGCCGAAGATGTTGCTTGACGCGCCTGCCGCCGATGTGCCCCAGTGCCTCGATAGCAGCGAACTGCACCTCTCGATCCTCATCCTCAATTAGCTCGGCAATAGCGTTGATCGCGCTCTCGTCAGCAACCTGGCCCACCGCGCCAACTGCCTCAAACCTGACCTCTGGTTCTTCGTCCCCCATCTCTTGCAGGAGAATCGGCATCCAGCGCTCGTCGCAATTCCTGCCCATGGCGTGGATCGCGCTCAGGCGCAGCCGATAGTTCCCCGACTCGTGCGATCGAGTGATCAGGTCCTGGACGTACGGTTGACTGCTCGCGCCGATCGACTCCAAACTCCGCGCGCGCACCTCGACTTCCGGATCCTCTTCGTAGGACTGTCGCAGGGCGTCCTCGGCCCGCTTTACGTACTCGGGAGGGATCTCATCGAACTCGCCCAGCACGATGTAGCGGCCCAGTGCCAGCGCCGCCGTCGAGCGCACGCCGGGATCCGGATCGTCCCTGAGCAGCGTCACAAGCCGTCTGATCAGATCACGCCCGGTGTACTCCCACAGCCCCTGGATGCTGGCGACACGGACTGCGCTATCCTCGTCGTCCAGTCCGACTTTGAACAGATCATCGAAATCCGATTCGATGTCTTCCTCAATGATCGAGCTCGCCCTCTGCACAACCTCTCGTCGGCGATCCGTGCCCAGGCTTCGCCAGCTGTGCTTGAGTTCGTCAATCTCGTCTCGGTCCAGATGCGACAGGCGAGCGAGCTGCTTCTCGGAGAGTTCTACGCGCGGGTCGGCCAGCTCGTCGAGGTACGGTTTGAGGGTCATCGGGCTTTCTCTCGGCTCATTCTATCGACGCTGTCGAGCCCCTTTTCGCCAACGGCGATCTCTAACTGGCGGCACCATCGTCCCCGCCCCACGCCTCAGCCCGAGGTTCGCGCTCCAACAAGAGGCGCATCGCCTCGCCCGGTGAACGGTCGTGAAAGAGGACGGCGTTGGTCTGCTCCGTTATCGGCATTTCTACACCGAGCTCGCCGGCCAGTTGCAACGCAGCGGGCACGGTCTGTACACCCTCGGCAACCTCGCCGAGCTCCGCAAGGATGTCGCCGAGCTTTCGATTGGCGGCGATCTGCTCGCCGACTCGGCGATTGCGACTCAGCGGGCTATAGCACGTAGCGATCATGTCGCCGAGCCCCGACAGACCTTGAAACGTCATCGGCTGTGCGCCGGCCCGGACCCCTAGCCTCGTGATTTCGGCGAGTCCTCGTGTGATGAAGGCTGCCTTTGCGTTGTCACCCAGTCCGAGCCCATCCACAAGTCCGGCGCCGAGAGCGACGATGTTTTTCAGGGATCCTCCCAGCTCCACGCCTGCTATGTCGTTGCTGGTGTAAGCCCGAAACGTTGCGGTCGTCAGCAGTCCTTGGATGGACCGAGCTGCAGAGTCGTCAGCCGAGGCAACGACCGTAGTCGAAGGCAGCCCCGCGGCGACTTCAGCGGAGAGATTGGGCCCAGAAATCACGGCGACTGGCCCGGCGTGCGCTGGCGACAGCTCTTCGCGGATGACCTCGCTCATGCGCTTGGCCGTTCCGTTCTCGAGGCCCTTGGCCAGGTGCGCGACGACAGTCTGGTGTCCGATCAGGGAGGCGATCGCCTCTACGTTTCGCCGCATAGCCTGGGCGGGAACCCCAATGACAAGAAGCGGTACCGCAGGCAGAACCGTCGCGTCGGCGGAGACGGTCAACGCAGAGGGAAGCTCGAAATGCTTCAAGCGAGGATGGCGACCGAGCCGAGTCAGCTTTTCCGCTTCCGTCTCGTCCCGCACCAGGAGTTGTACTTGCCGGCCGCCGCGCGCGATGTGCATCGCCATGGTCGTTCCCCAGCCGGTTGCGCCGGCGACCACGACGTCAGGAGTCACGCGGTCGTAGCCTCTCCTGTCGGCGGTCCTACTCGCTGGCCGATCCTTGGTTCAGTGCCAGCCAGCAGTCGCTGGATGTTAGAGCGGTGCCGCCACCAGATGAGACCACCAGCGACAACGGCAAAAATGACGTACACCCACGGCGAAAGGTCAGCGAGGGTGAAGAGCGCGAAGGCGACGGCAAGCGCAACAGTCCCGGCGAGGGAGGCAACGCTCATAATCCGGACCAGTGCCACACAGAGGACGAAGACTATCGCTGCTGCAAGGACCACAAAGGGGTTCATCGCCAGCGCAGCGCCGACCCCTGTCGCCACACCAGCGCCACCTCGGAAGCCGAGCCACACCGGCCAGATGTGACCAACGACGGCCCCAACCCCAGCAGCGACCTGCGCTGCTTCTCCGTCGACCAGCACCCGTGCGAGTACCACTGGAAACGCACCCTTGAGAATGTCGCCGACCAGTACGACCAGCGAGCGCTTGAGACCGAGCGAGCGCATTGTGTTTGTGAAGCCGGTCTTGCCGCTGCCGAAGTCGCGGACATCAATCCGCATGGTGTAGCGGCCCATCAGCCAGCCGAACGGGATGGAGCCGCACAGGTAGCCAACGACAGCCATGGCCGCAACTTCCCACACCGAACTACTCCTCCTCGCTACGGCCCCTGAATATAACGCGGATGGCCGTCCCCTGAAATCCGAATGCTTCGCGCAACTGGTTCTCGATATAGCGTCGGAATGAGAAATGCACCAGCTTTGGATCGTTTACGAAGAACACGAAGGTTGGCGGGCGCACGTCGGCCTGCGTCACGTAGAGCACTTTGAGCTGCCGTTTGCCCTCCATCGGTGGAGCATGTCGCGAGAGGGCCCTCCTGACGACGGCGTTGACCTCGTTGGTCGATACTCGGCGCCGGCGCTCAGAGTCGGCACTCAGAGCGAGGTCGAGCAGCCTCGGGATGCCGCGCTTTTCCACCGCCGAGGTGAAGCAGTGAAAGGCCCAGTCGGCGAACTTGACTTTGGCGCGGAGCAACTTGACGAAGTACTTCGCGGCTTCCTCAGGGTCGTCCAGAAGGTCCCACTTGTTGAAGACAATCACCAGGCCCTTGGCTGCCTTATCCGCGTAGCCGATCACGTGGACGTCCTGCGCTATTAGGGGATCGGTTGAGTCAACGACCACGGCAGCAACGTCACAGCGCTCGATAGCTTGCTCGGACCTCATCACGCTGTGCTTCTCGACGCCGCGCTCGATCTTTCCACGGCGCCTGATACCTGCGGTGTCAATCAGGCGCAGCGTCCTCCCCTGGTACTCCAATGTCGTATCGATGGCGTCGCGAGTTGTGCCCGGCACTTCGCTGACGATGACGCGATCCTCACCAAGAATCGCGTTGAGGAGAGCTGACTTCCCAACGTTCGGCCGTCCGACTATCGCCACGCTGATCTCGTCCGTTTCGTCCAACGAATGCTGGTCCTGCTGACCGACCACCCCGGCCACTCGATCGAGCAAGTCGGCGACCCCCAGCCCGTGCAATGCGCTGACGGCCACCGGCTCTCCAATTCCGAGTCGATAGAACACAACGCCCGCCTGCTCTCTCGCTTCGTTGTCTGCCTTGTTGGCCACCAGGACTACTGGCCGACCCGACCGCCTGAGAAGGTCCGCGGCTTCGCTGTCGCCCGGGAGGATGCCAGTCGCGGTGTCGACCATGAATAGCACGGCATCAGCTTGCGACACGGCCTGCATTATCTGTGCACGAATAAGGGGTGAGAAGAGGATTTCGCCGGTCTCATCGAGGCCACCAGTATCGACGAGAACGTAGGTTTGGCCCTTCCACTCGTACTCACCGTAGACTCGGTCGCGGGTTGTCCCCGGCAAGTCCTCGACAAGGGCAACCCGTGAGCCGACAAGGCGATTGAAGAGTGCCGACTTCCCTACGTTCGGTCGACCCACGATGGCAATGACAGGCAACCCCGAGGTCACGAGGAGGGTACGAGGGTCACGGTGATCTGCACGGGCGAGACACGAATGAATGTGACGCCGTCCGGTACTTGAACAACGGGAGTTAGCGTGTACGTGCCCGGACCAAGCCCGGCAAGATCCACGACCACCTGAACAGCCTCGGGTGAGATGTCCTGCAGGACATTGAGCGGGCCCGACACGGTGACCAGCACGATCGCCGTCGACGTGCTCGATGTCAGGCCCGGGGCCGTATTGATGAAGCGTGGCGCAACTCCGAGGGTTGCCTCGGCGGTCGATTGCTCAATCGTGACTTCTACGGTCACCGAATCAGGGACCGCGCTGACATCATCCGGCAGGTCGAGCGCCACTTCCTCGGTGAAGGACTCTGATGCATCGTTCAGGTCGATCGCCTCCGTGCTGATGTTCTCGAGGTCGGCAAGGGCTTGGAGCGGTCCGCTGATCACGACCGTCAGCGGCGTCACGTTCAAGTCGCTCAAGCGAAAACCGGCGGCGGGCGTGCCTGTAGTTTCCACGACTACCGGCACAGTCTGCTGCAGCGTTTCCCGTTCGATTTCGATTACGGCGTCTGCAGTCTGTGTCTCCAGGACGACGCCGACGACTGTGAAGCCCTGGCTACTGCGGGGTACCAGCTCGACCTGGGTTTCAAAGGCCTCCAGGGCCACTCCAACGGAACCCAGGTCCACTTCCCCGATTACTTCGTCAACCAGGGCGACGGCTTCCTCTGGCCCAGAGACCGTAACCTCTTCGGGCGTGACTTCGATGTCGCCGACATTCAAGCCAAGGGGCGGTGGTCCGGTCACGTCAACTCGAACGGGAAATTCGCGTTCGACGAGCGGCTGCAGGTTAACGGTCACAGTGCTGGGACTTACTCCCTCGATGTCGACGTTGCGACGACCGCCGGTATAGTCCACCGTCACGGGGACCTGTGCTTCGCCACTGACCGCGTTGCTCAGGTCGGCAACAGCGCGGAAGTCCTCCACCTCAAGATCCTCGAACGTGTCCTCAGGGGCAGTCACCCGAATCGTCACAGGGTCGAGAGGCCCGAACACCGCAAGGTTCTCGGGCACATTCACAGCTTCAACCGCCAGGGGAAATGGGAAGTCGTCGGTCCGATCGGGGTTCTCCTCGTTCGTGACGAACATCCAGAGGCCGATGGCGAGGACGATTGATATGCCCAGCAGGCCAGCGTTCTCGCGGAAGGAGAGGAGAAGGCGCTGGATAGTCTCCCAGGCTTCGCGGAGTGTCTCCCGGATCACGACGGACCTGTTCCGTCGCCGTCGAGAACGAGGCGAGCTGTCCGGGGCGAGCTGAACATCGTGTTCAGGAGCGCGTACAAACGGTTCCTGTCGAGCCTGGTGACCAGCCGACCGCCAGCGGCCAGCGACACGTCGCCGTTTTCCTCCGACACGACAAGGGCGACGGCGTCCGTGCGCTCCGTAATCCCGACCGCCGCGCGGTGCCGCGTGCCGGGGTGACCCCGCACAGGCCTCTCGGAAAGCGGAAGTAGACAACTCGCCGCGACGAGCCTGTCGTCACGAATGATTACGGCGTTGTCATGGAGGGGCGAGTTCCGAAAGAAAATGCCTTCGACAAGCTCCTCGGAGAGCTCGGCGTCGACCCTGACACCGGTGTCGATATAGTCCTCCAGGCCGGTATCGCGCTCGATTACGACGAGCGCGCCATGCTGAGCTTTCGACAGGTTCACGGCGGCATCGGTCAGGACGTCGATCGTGTTCTGGTAGCCATGCCTGGCGCCCACCCAACCTCGCGAGCCGGCGCGACCCAGGCGCTCGACCGCCCGGCGGATTTCAGGCTGGAAGATGATCGGGACAATGATCAGGAGCTCGGGGAACGAATTTCGCAGTGCCCAGTTCAAGACCGGCAGGTCGAACAACGACCCGAGGATGACAGCCAAGCCGAGGAGGATAGCCACGCCTCGGACGAGTGTCATTGCCGTCGTGCCGCGAATGAGCAGCAGCAGCCAGTAGATCAAGATCGCGATCAACGCGATGTCGATGATCGCGACTGGCTCGAAGCGCTCGAATGTGTCGCGGAGCCAATCGAGCAGGGCGGACATCTAGACTTCCTGTCGTTCGTTGTCCCCGAGGATCAGAGCCAGGGCTGCCTTCTGGGCGTGCAGTCTGTTTTCGGCCTGCAGGAAAACCACAGACTGCGATGATTCGATTACATCATCGCTGATCTCTTCACCCCTGTGAGCAGGAAGATCGTGCATCACTACAGCGTCTGGTCGGGCCAACGCGATCAAAGACTTATCCACCTGGTACCCGGCGAAAGCGTCGCGCCGCTTGGCCGCTTCCGTCTCCTGGCCCATGCTCGTCCAAACGTCCGTGTATACGACGTCCGCGCGATTCACAGCAGCTCGTGGGTCATCGACCGCTTCAATCACCCCACCTTCGCCCGCAAGGCGGCGAGCCTTCTCGAGATCGGTCGCAGGGAGCTCATAGCCGTCGGGCGAAGCGAGTGTGATCGAAGCGCCCGCGAGGCCACAGGCCAGGGCCAACGAGCGGGCGACGTTATTGCCGTCTCCGACGTAGGCGACCTTGATACCCCGGATTCCACCCTTCACTTCGAAAATCGTCAACATGTCGGCGAGCGCCTGGCAAGGGTGCTCATCATCCGAAAGGGCGTTGACGACCGGTACCGATGCCCAGTCGGCAAGTTCCGTGAGCACCCCCTGTGATCCAGTCCGGACGATCAAGCAGTCAACATAGCCAGACAGGACACGCGCAACGTCCTTGATCGGCTCGCGAACGCCGAGGCCAATCTCACTCGGTGAGAGATAGATTGACCGGCCTCCAAGCTGACTGATTCCTACCTCGAAGGAAACTCGCGTGCGCAGCGATGGCTTCTCAAAAAGAAAGGCCACGGTCTTCCCGGTCAAGAGCGCGGGCGAGCCATCGCGCTTCATGGCGATCGCTGTCTCGATGATCAGCTCAAGTTGCCGCGCGTCGAGGTCGGTTACGGAGAGGAGATCCTGACCACGCATTTGGGACTCAATGGTTGGTTACGGAGGCTGAGCGCACAGTCTAGCACGCAGTGGGCCGCACACCGCGACCCGAGGACTACAGAGATGCGAGGAGACTCTGGATCCACGCCCTGTGTTCGTCGAAGTGGGGATAGGTATTGCCCACGATCTTATCGATATTCGGGCGGCCCGGTTCGTTGGGCATGTCCGCGCGCAGCGTCGAGTCGTCCAGCTGCCCGATGAGTCTCATCATCCCGTCATGCGACTCCTGGAAGTAGCGGCGCGCCTCCGCCGCACTCATGCCGGCGTGTCTGCTGTAGAGCAGGTCGTTAAACCGATCTGTGTCCCACTCCCCCTCCCAGGGATCAACACCTGCTGCGGCCTCCTCCGATTCGCCCTTTACTCCCGCCACGGCTATCCGTTCCCAGGCTCCCATGTGTGCGAGGTGGTCCTTAACTGACCATCCTTCTGGTCCGGGCATCGCCAATTTCTCATCTGGTATCGACTCGAGTAGCCCGTTGATCTCAGACCAGCTCCTGTCAATCAGCTGGATAAGCTCCTCTTTGCTTCCGGGCAAGCTGTCATCGCTCATTTGGTAATCCTAGGCGGTATATCAGGCGTATTCGCCGAGGAACGTTCCGCCCAGAAGGTGGATGTGTGGCTCTACATCCTCTCCATTGGCGCCGGGAGCAAAGTGGCTGAGCAACCTGAAGCCACCAGGGCTGTGTTTCCATCCGAGCTCAACTAGCTTGGCTCCGAAAGAACCAACATCCTGCCAGAAGTCCGCGAGCTCCGTCCGAGCCTTAGGACGGGCGTGGAGGGTCAGGCTGATCCATGAGTGCGTGTTGCGATGCACTAGCAGTTCGTCATCCTCGTAGAACACCTCCTGCTGGGCGGGCTCGAAGTGATCCAGGAACGGCTGGCTGAGGATGTGGATATGACCATGGGGCTGGCTCTGCATGGCGTCAGGCCCGAAGTTCGAAACGAGCCGAAAACCACTTCTCGCGTGCTTTAGGCCCTGTTCGTAGGCCACTCGGCCCACGGCTCCGACATCGTTCCACAACTCCGACTGCGTCACGTGCGCCCGCGGTACGGCGAGCAGCATTACGGGCACCCATCGCAGACGGTTGCGAAAGACCATTACCTTGTCGTCTTCGAAGAGCACATCGGCCGGCGAGCGGCCAGCGACTATCTCACAGAAGACACAGAATGAGGACGAACTGAACAAGGTACCCCCGATAGTTCGCAGGCTGGTTAAGAGGTTCCGGAGCGGCGCAGCGAAGATCAAGTGAGGATGATGGGTTGGTAGATTTTCGAGCCTTCCGGGGCCTGCGCTACACGCCGCTGGGCGGCGACCTCAGCGACCTGATTTCGCCACCGTATGACGTCCTCTCGGCTGCGCAGGTCGAGGCTCTCAAGGACAGAAGCCCGTACAACATCATTCGCCTGGAGCATCCCGTGATGGCCCTCGCCGGCGAGCGGGAGCCGTACGAGGCGGCGGCGAGCTTGCTCAACGAATGGCAAGGGCGAGGCATCCTCCGGCGGGACGACGCGCCGGCCTTCCATCTACATGCGCAGACCTTTACGGAGGGCGACCACAGCCGCCAGCGAAGGGTCATTTACGGCCGGCTGAAACTCACGTCCTGGGATGATGGAGAGGTTGTCCCCCACGAGTACACGATGGCTGGACCCAAGGAGGATCGGCTCCGACTGCTAAGGGCGCTCAACGCCAATACCAGTCCCCTTTATCTCCTCTACAACGACTCCGATGGTGATATAGCATCACTGCTCCCAAGTTCGGCAGGGGCTGGGCAGACGCTTACAGCCAGCGCTGATGCCGAGAGTCATGCGCTCACCGCGCTCGTCGAACCCGATACGGTCCAACGGCTACAGACGGCGTTTGCGGAGCGTCGACTGTACATGGCCGACGGGCACCACCGCTATGAAACAGCTCTTGCCCACCACAACACCGAAGGGAGCGCGGAGACCGCTTACGTGCTTGCTGGTTTGACCGCGAGCAACGATCCAGGGCTCTCGATCCACGCCACCCACCGATTGTTCTCTGGCGAGTTCGATCCGCGCGCGTTGCGCGACGCCATTGACAGAGACTTCGAGCTACAGCCCGTTTCACGCGCCGAACTCAAGGAGCTCCTATCCGGCGAGGAACTGGCTCTCGGCCTGGGGGGACTGGATTCTCCGTCATCGTTGGTATGCCTGCGGCCCCGGAACCTCGACAGCCTGGCGTCACGTACGCCCGGCGACGCGCCGGAGGTTTCGCGGCGGCTGGACGTGTCTCTGTTGCAGCACATAGTTCTCGGCGACTACCTGGGGCTTGATCCTGCTAAGCCAGATCAAGCCGGCCTGGTCTATGTACACTCGCTCGACGACGCCCTGGACACAGTCGCCAACCATGGAGCCCGACTGGCTTTTCTGCTGCGCCCGGTGAGTCCGAAGCAGCTTATTGAGGTCTCAGACGCGGGCGCTCGGTTGCCTCAAAAGACCACCTACTTCAGCCCGAAGCTACCGACCGGCCTCGTCATGAATCTGCTCGACTAACTGCAGCGGCGACTCTCCAGACCGCAGGAATTATCATTTGCACGATTCGCGCGGGCCAAGGCGCTTCGGTCGAGGAGTGAAATGCTGCTGGCGGAGATTCAGACCCCCGGTTCGGACTTCCCCGGGAACATCTTCTTCTATCTGATCCTCTTCGGAGGCATAGCCTTCTTCGCCTACTCGCTGGCCATGCGGATCCTCTTGCCGATGCGCGCCGCACGGGGCGAGGACCGTGTAGTGTCCCTAACAAGCCTGACCCGCCGCACACTTGCGTTGATCCCGCTTGTGCTCGGCAACTCGCGCGTGGCTCGTCCGCGGTACTGGTACAGCGGGATCCTTCATACCGCGATCTTCTGGGGCTTCATCGTCCTCCAGATCCGCACCCTCAACTTCATTCTTGAAGGCATCGACGAGGACCTCGCCTTCGATGCCTGGATGGGCGACGTCTACAACTACCTGCGCGTCGTCATGGACCTCTTCAACGTGCTGGTCCTCGCCGGCGTCGCCATGGCGGCCTACCAGCGTTTCTTTGTCAGGCCGCCGCGCCTGACTCTCAATTGGGACGCCTGGGCCATCCTCGGATTGATCGCCGGTCTGATGATTTCAGACATCCTGGTGAATGCCGCCCAGATCGCCCTTTACGATCCCGACTGGGCCGAGTACGCGTTCGTGGCGAATGCCGTTCAACAGCTGCTGGCGATGGACAGCTGGAACCTCGACGTGCTCGAGGGATTCCACACCGCCGCGTGGTACAGCCACCTGCTGGTCTTCATCAGCTTCCTCTGCTTCCTACCTTTCTCCAAGCATTCGCACATCTTCACGGTGCCCTTCAACGTCCTCTTCAAGCGCGACGAGAACTACGCCTACCTACGCAAGCTCGACATCGACGCGCTGCTGGCTGAGCCGGAGCCGGGCAAGGAAGACCAGCTACCAGCATTCGGTGTCGGCAAATGGCAAGACTTTTCCTGGAAGAACGTCCTCGACTTTTATACCTGCACTGAGTGCGGACGCTGCGAGGTGAACTGCCCGGCGTTCCTGACGGGCAAAGACCTCTCCCCTAAAGCGATTGAGCACAACGCGCGAATGCATGTC
>DASTBR010000264.1:0-4528 GCA_035711945.1 Dehalococcoidia bacterium | reverse complement strand
AAGCCAAGTCAGTTCATCCGTTAGCGGAGGCCCTCACCCCTGACCCCTCTCCCTCGGGAGAGGGGAATTTATTTGCAGATAGGGGGATACCCCCTCTGACCACCGGCAGAGAGTGGGCTCTCTGCACTCTCCTAGCGTCAGCGAGGGCCTAGCAAGACCAATGGGCGGATACAATACTCCCCCACGCGGAGGCCCTACCTTCAGTTCCGGGAACAGATCAGGCGCGGCGCAGTTGGACGGGCTGGTCAATCCTGAGCGGAAACGCAGGCGGCTGCCAGTTCACGCGTTCGGCGGTGGAGCGGTGGAAGGTGTTGCCACCCAGCGATCGGGCGACGGCGAGAGCCAAGATGGCGGCGCGTACGATCTCGGGCGGTCGGCTGCCGTCGTATTCGAAGACTCCGCCGCTGATTGTGAACTGGCTGAAGCAATCGTCCGGTTGGGAGGCACCGAGGTCGGCGACCAGGTGCTGGAGTCTGCGAAAGGTGAGGGCCGCGTCGTCGGTGCTGGTTTCGGGCATGAGGACGAGGAAGTCGTGGCCGTCTGCCGTAGGGACGTCGGCGAGGCGCAGGTGCCCGCGAAGAGCATCGGCGACCAAGGCGATCGTCTGAGTCGCTCGGGGTTCGCCATGTAGCTCGCGAAAGGCGTCGATGCGGTCGACGCCGATGGCCAGCAGGGTGAAGGGTTCCTCATAGACCTCGGCGAGCTCGATCTCGGCGGCGAGGCGCTCGTCGAAGTGGCGATTGGTAAAGAGGCCGGTCCGCGGGTCGCGGATCGATGCCTCAAACGGATAAGTCGACGAGTGGCGGGGTGTGCGGCCGATCAACCGAGACCAGAGCTTGAACATCGAGGCTCCCTTTGGGCGGTGCGGAAGTGGCGCGGGCGGGCCAGCGCGCGCGCCACTCAGCCGGCCAGGGTAAGCGTGTTTGCCTGTTATAAGGTTCGGAAGAACGGCCGAGGGATTTAGAGGCCGGCCCCGGACGTGCGGGAACCCCTTAGACCGTTGCGGGCAAGTATTAGGTGATGGGCATGCTTTCCGACCGCGACCTGATCGCGGCCTCTGCCGAGGAACCCGCACGATTCGTCGACATCTTCGAGCGGCACTTTCAGTCGATCTACCGGTACGCCTTGAGGCGGGCAGGAGAAGGAAGTGCGGACGATATCGCCAGCGAGACTTTTCTTGTTGCTTTCGCGAGGCGCGGTTCCTATCGAGGAGACCAGGCGAACGCGCGGCCGTGGCTGTTCGGCATAGCCACGAATCTGATACGCCGCCACAGGCGCGATGAAGAGCGGATGCTACGGGCTTACACCCGCGCGACCGGCGAGGCACACAACGATGACCAGATCGCCGTAAATGCGCGGGTCGATGCAAGTCGCATGCAGCCACTGCTGGCCAGAGCGCTGCTCAAGCTACGGCGCGAAGAGCGCGACACGCTGCTGCTAATCGCGTGGGCTGACCTCAGCTACCAGGAGGTGGCCGCAGCTCTCAACGTACCGGTTGGCACGGTGCGCTCGCGCCTGAGCCGGGCGCGGGAGCGCGTACGCAAGGAACTTCGTCTTTCTGATCCGGAACAGGAGGACGCGGGTTTTAGCTGGAATTTTCAAGGAGAAATCACAGATGGATGAGATGAGACTGATTCGCGAGTTCCGGGCGGGGATCGAAAGTGAGAGCGGCCGAGTAGAGGCCGAAGCCCGAGCGCGGTTGCTCGAAGAGATGGCAGGCAATATCAGGCATCGCAGCCTCGGACTGCTTCGGCTTCCGCTGGCAGCCGGAGTGGCTGCGGCGGCGCTCGCTGTTGCCCTGATCGTGCCGCAGCTGGGAGGTGGCGACGGCGCGTCGGACGCCGAAGCGGCCGAGGCATTGAGCCGGCTTGGGGAGATTGCTGCGAGCCAGCCTCTGCCAGGCTACGCCGCGACCGGAGCAGATGAAGAGGAGGCGGATGGCTACCGCTACGTGCACACGCAGAGTGCCGCCTTTGACCCAAGGTCGTCGAGCGAGAGCGGAGAAGCCGCGGAGATGATCTTTGACGAGGAGATCTGGGTAGGGCCGGATGGATCGGGGCGAATCCTTACGCACGCGCCGGAAGGCCGAGGTGGAGGCACGAGCGATACCAGATTCGGACCCGACCAACCGTGCGAGGACCCGAATCCGGAAAAACCAAACTGCAACCTGCTGACCTACATCGACTTCTCGTCCTACCCGACCGAGCCTGACGAGCTGTTCGCGGCGATTGAGAACGAAGCTGCGCAGGGCATCGAAGAGGATATAGCGAACGGTATCGAGCCAGGCGACAAGGATTTCCTGATGTTCCAAATCCTGGGTCACCTTCTGGGCCAGCCGGCGCCGGCCGAGCTGCGAGCAGGTCTCTACGAGGTCGCGGCGCGGATCCCGGGCATCGAGCTACTCGGGGAAGTCAGCGATCCACTCGGGAGGTCAGGCATCGGCTTCGCGCTGACCGCTGAAGGGGAGATTTCAGTCTGCTGCCCGGGAAGCGGAGAACCGCACGACACATCGCGGCGGTTGGAGCTCATCTTCGACCCTTCCACTTCGCAGTTGTTGGCGTTAACGCAGACGACAAAGCTGCTCGAGCCGTCGGATGAGATTCCCGATGGGATGGGCTCGGGCTGGACAGCCTACCTGGAGTCGGGCATCGTCTCCTCCACAGAAGAACGCCCCGCCGATTGAGAGCCGAGGGGGCGGGTGCACCCGCCCCCTCTCCTGCAACAGCGGCAGCCACGCGAGGCAGGTGCGATGGAGTGAGCCGCTGGAGGTGCATTCGAAGCGCCGCGCGCCTTAGGCGCGCAACTACAGAAGACTGGTGGGAGGGGCGAGTTTCTATACTCGGGTTGTGGCTGTGGCCGTCCCCGCAGCGAGTCCGGGGCTTGATGATCTTGTCGCCCGCGTAAAGCCTTACCTCTCGCCCGCGAAGCTGGAGTCGATCGAAGAGGCTTACGCATTCGCCGAGCGCGCCCACGAGGGCCAGACAAGACGCTCGGGCGAGCCCTACATCACGCATCCAACAGCTGTAGCAATCCTGATCGCCGAGCTGCAGCTGGACTCGGCGGCGATCGCGGCGGCGCTCCTGCATGACGTGCAGGAAGACTGCAGCGTTCCGAACAAGAAGATCAGCGAGGAGTTCGGCGCGGAGGTGGGCCGGCTCGTCGAAGGGCTGACTAAGGTCAGCCAGATCGCCTACGAGGTGCCGGAGCAGGGTGTCGCCAACGCGCAGGCGCAGGCGGAGAACCTGCGCAAGATGTTCATGGCGATGGCGCAGGACGTGCGGGTCGTGATCATCAAGCTCGCTGACCGGGTGCATAACATGCGCACGCTGGACGCCATGCCGGAAGACGACCGGCGGCGAATCTCCCGGGAGACGATGGAGGTCTTCGCGCCGCTGGCGAGCCGCCTCGGCATCTGGCAGTTCAAGTGGGAACTGGAGGACCTGGCGTTCCGCCATCTCGATCCGGAGAAGTACCGCGAGGTCGCGACGCTGGTGGCGGCCAAACGGGCGCACCGAGAGAAGTACGTCACGCAGGTTGAGAAGGTCATCCGTGACGAACTGAAGAAGGCGGGCATCCAGGCGGAGGTCTACGGGCGGGCGAAGCACATCTACTCCATCCACTCGAAGGTGGAGCGCTACGCAGCGCAGGGCCGGAGCTTCAACGAGATCTACGACCTGATGGCGCTGCGCATCCTGGTGGACACGGTCAGCGATTGCTACCACGCGCTGGGTGTGATTCACGGGCTGTGGCGGCCGATACCGTCGGGCTTCGACGACTACATCGCGAACCCGAAGGAGAACGGCTACCAGTCGCTACACACGGCGGTGATGGCGCTGGGCGCGCAGCCGCTGGAGGTGCAGATCCGCACCCACGACATGCACGAGACCGGCGAGTACGGCGTCGCCGCGCACTGGCGCTACAAGGAAGGCGCGGCCAACGACAAGCGAATGATGGAGCGGATGGCGTGGCTGCGTCGCCTGCTGGAGTGGCACCAGGACATCTCGGGCGCGGAGGAGTTCGTCGAGACGATCAAGACGGACATCTTCCAGGACCAGGTCTTTGCCTACACGCCGAAGGGCGAACTGAAGGACATGCCCGCGGGGTCGACGCCCATCGACTTCGCCTACAGGGTGCACACGGACATCGGACACCGCTGCATCGGGGCGAAGGTCAACGGGCGGCTCGTGCCGCTGAACTATCACCTGGAGAACGGGGACATCGTCGAGATCATCGTGGCGAAGTCGTCGTCGCGGGGACCGTCGCTCGACTGGCTGAACCCGAACCTGGGTTACATCAGGACCTCGCACGCGAAGGAGAAGATCAGGGCCTGGTTCAAGCGCCAGAAGCGCGAGGAGAACATCGAGCGGGGCAAGGAGATTCTCGACAAGGAGCTGCGGCGGCTGAGCCTGCCGCTGGCGGACTACCGCGAGGACATCCTGCGCTTTTTCGGGTACCAGGCGATGGACGATTTTCTGGCGGCCGTGGGCTACGGCGGCATCAGCGCGAGCCTGATCGGGATCAAGCTGGC
>DASTBR010000263.1:0-7025 GCA_035711945.1 Dehalococcoidia bacterium | reverse complement strand
CTGCTGCCAAGGAACCAGGGCTCGTTCTCAAAGCCGGAAACTTGTTCAAACCAGGCGCTGAGGTTGGTCAGCGGTCCATCGGCAATGTTCGTATTGCCGATGTCGTCGTCCGGATTAGCCGGGTCTTCCTGCCAGAGTGCCGGATCGAGTCCGGCCCTGGCGAAGGATTCGGCGTCCCCCGGCGGTATCAGGCCAGACGCCTCCTCTGGAAGATCGATGCCGCTCGGCGCTCCGAGCCCAAACCGCTCGGCCATTCGCGCGACGTTGGCCGGCCCAGCGCCCTCGAATTCGTCGGGCCCGCAGCCCGGGTTGAAGTTGCCCGACCCGGGCTGGCCTGCCGCGAGGAGGCAGTAAAAGAAGACGTTTGAGGAGGCGCCGAGGCCTAGAGGAAACTGGAAGGTCCCTTGGGCTGTGTCGTTGAAGCGCTGTGACTCATCGGGGTTGGTCTCGTTGCGCACCTCGAGGTATCCGGCGCTGTTCACACTCGTTTCCGGTGTAATGCTGCCGAACTCGAGAGCAGCCGCGCCAGTGATGACCTTGAATACGGATCCGGGAGGGAAGAAGTCTGATACGACGTGGTTGACCAGTGGACGGCCCCTCGTGTCCTGGCGAAGCATGTCGAACTGCGTTTCTGTCACGCCCTCCGTGAAGATGTTGGCGTCATAGCTTGGCAGCGAGACGAGCGACAGCACCTCGCCAGTCCGTACGTCGATGGCGACCGCGGCGCCGATCGGGGCTCTTGTGTCTTCCATTGCCTGCTTGAGAGCCGCTGCTGTCGCATTCTGCAAGGGATAGTCGAGGGCAAGAACCACGCGATCGCCGGGCACTGGATCCTGCTGATCGACCAGGCGTAGCTGACGGCCGAGGGCATCCTGCTCGATGAGCTTGCGGCCGTCCTCGCCGCGAAGATAACTCTCGTAGGTCAGCTCGACACCGGCCCTGCCAAGGCGGTCGCCCAGGCCATACTCTTCGAACTCTTCTGTGCCGTACTCCTCCTCGCTGATCGGGCCGATGTAGCCGACCACCGGTGCAAGGAGTTGCCCGGAAACGTCCTCGCTCGATGAATAGCGGCGGTTAGCCGCAATCTCCAGCTCTATCCCGCGCATCTCAGGCTCCAGCTCGCGCAGGAGCAACGCTTCGTCGCGGGTCAGGTTCTCCTTGAGGATTACCGGCGCGAAGAGCGCTTCGTCCTCGCCCTCGCTGATCAGCCGGTCAAGTCTCTCAGCCGGAACATTCAGCAGCTGCTCGAGCTCGAAGATTATCTCGCGTCGTTCTTCGTCGCGGATGCGGCCCGGGATGGCAATCGCGTCGTAAGCCGGAATGTTCGAGACAAGCCTTACGCCGCTGCGGTCGGTAATGATCCCGCGCTCTGCGGGCAAGGTAACGATTGCGACACTGTTGTTTGCCGCGCGGGTCTGATAGTCGTCGCCTTTGATGAGCTGCAGGTTGGCGAGCTGCAGAAGAAGCACGGCGAAGAGAATGAAGATGGCAATTCGCAGCGCCAGCAGCTTGTTGATTCCCAGCCTGCGGCGCGTGCTACGGGAATCGAGCACTAACGAAACTCCAGCCGCCGACCCCGCGGGCGCCCAGTCGTGGTGAAGCTAATGCCGACGTCAGGCTCTCTATGCTCCTTGTCCAGTCTCCTCATCACGTAGATCAGTGCCGGGGCGGCGAGCATGTTCATGAAGGCCGCGGGGATCGTGACCTCGATCAGTCCGGCGGTCCAGTCCGGCGAATAGCCTGTACCATCGAGCACAGTCAGGTAAAAGATGGCATGGAGGAAGGTCGCCACGAGGGCGACCGCCGCCGCGAGCAGTGGCTCGGGGCCGATGGCCTGGTAGTTCCGGGCGAGACTCAGAGGGACGATTGGGGCGTAGGCGATCATTGAAGCGCCGAGCGGCTCCAGGGCGAAGAAACTGACCATGAATCCACCCAGAGGTACGACCACCATCGCCTCGTCGATGCCCCGAACGAACGACCAGGCAATGAGCACCGCCATCATCAGGTCGAAGCGCACTCCGGCTATGCGGAAATAGGGCAGGGCAAAGTCCTGCACGATTGCTACGGAGGCAAGGACAGCCACCGTCACCGCCCACTGTCTCACTCCGGTGGTTCCAATTCACGCGGCTCGAAACTCGTTATCACAAGCACGCTATCGAGATTCGCCAGAGGCGCTGAAGGCTCGATGATGATCCGTTTGAAGAGCTCATCGGTGTCACTAACGGAAATTACGAGGCCGACCAACAGTCCTGGAGGGTAGAGGATGCTTTGCGTCGACGTGACAACCTGGTCGCCCTCGCTGACGTCACGCTCCTTCGGTACCAGTTCCAACGTCAGATTGCCGTCACCGTTGCTGGTTAGCGCGCCGTCAATCTGTGCGGCCGGAATCTCGGCGTTGATGTTGCTCGACTGGTCGGTGATCACTCGAACCCACGAGTAGTCCGGGAAGACCCGCGTGATCCGGCCGACAAGGCTCCCTTGAGGAGAGAGGACAACCATGCCTTCCGCGAGGCCGTCGTTGGACCCGCGGTCGATGGCGAGGTTGTCCTCGAAGTTCTGGGGTTGATGCTGAAAGACGCGGGCGCCGATTGTCGTGTGAGTGGCGTCGTTCTGCGTGAAGCCGAGCATCTCTTCTAAGGTGGCGGCGTCAGCTGCGCGCTCACGCAAGGCTGCGAGCTCGGCGTTGAGGCGCTCGATCTCGGCTTCCAGCTCACTCTGCGCCGGCCCCGAGTTCCCCGATAGAACCTCTGCGACGCCCTCGACGGTGCCTGTGATCGGCGAGGTGAGCCGGAGTCCGAGGTTCTGAAAGGAATCAAGGACTCCGCGCTGCGAGAGCAAGACGAGAAAGAGTCCCCCGAAGAAGACAGCAGCGAACCAGATACCGGTCCGCGAGGTGGTGCTGGCGTTGCGAATAGGGTGTTAGCTTCGACCTTCCGAGGAAGGGCGCTCCATGGTGAACTTCCGAGTAATTCTAGTCACGCACCCTGTGGCTGCCAATTTGAGGAAGCTAGCGCGGCGGCTTCCGCGTGGCAAGCGTCGTCTGCACGCGGGCCAGCGTCGTTGCCTCTTCAAGCACCTCGCCGGTGCCACGCACCACGCAGGTCAGCGGATCCTCGGCGACGTAGACGGGGAACTTCGTCTCCTGGGCAAGCCGCCGATCAAGGCCGTGCAGCAGCGCGCCGCCACCGGCCAGAGCGATCCCGTTGACGATCAAGTCGGCGACCAGCTCGGGAGGTGTCCGCTCAATCGTCTGGTGGATCGAGGTGAAAATCGCCTCAACGGAGCCGGCGATTGCGTCGCGGATCTCGATGCTGCTCACTTCGACGGCCTTGGGCATGCCCGTTGCAAGATCGCGACCGCGCATGATCACGGTAATCTCGTCGTCCATTGGAAACGCTGAGCCCGACTCGATCTTGATCTCCTCGGAGGTTCGCTCGCCGATGGTCATGTTATGCACCTGGCGGGCGTACGAGATGATGTCCTGGTCCATCTCGTCGCCGGCGATCCGAATCGAGGACCCGGCGATCACGCCACCCATCGAGAAGACGGCAACCTCGGTCGTGCCGCCGCCGATGTCGACGATCATGCTGCCGCCCGGGTCCATGATCGGCAGGTTGGCCCCGATGGCCGCCGCTAGTGGCTCCTCGATCAGGTAGCAGGACCTGGCCCCGGCGTTGAGCGCGGCGTCGTGGACCGCGCGTTTCTCGACCTCCGTGACGCCGCTGGGAATACCGACAACCACGCGAGGCCGCGGCAGGCCAAAACCAAAGCGGTCGTGGACAGCACGGATGAAGTACTGGAGCATGCGCTCCGTCACTTCAAAGTCCGAGATTACGCCGTCCTTCAGCGGGCGCACGGCAACGATGTTTGCCGGCGTGCGGCCGACCATGCGCTTCGCCTCGGCGCCAACGGCGAGGATTCGCCGGTTGGCCTTGTCGATAGCAACGATCGACGGCTCATTGATGACGATGCCTCGACCGCGTACCAGCACCAGGGTGTTGGCGGTGCCGAGGTCTATGCCGATGTCGTGGGAGAAGAGGCCGAAGATGGCCGACAGCGGGTTGGGAAAGGGCATGCAGAAACTTTCGGAGGGCCTTCAGAGCGAAGGACTGCTCGTTGCGTTCAGTCGGCGATTATAGGGCATCGCCTGCCAAGGTTCAGATGGGTGGGCAGCCGTTCCAGAGGCGATGCGGACACTATGAGGCGCCGGCGCCGCGAATCTTTCGTGCTGCTGAACTGACGACCGCGCCGCCAGCAGAGCCGAGGAAGAGCTTGCGGTATGACAGGTAGCTATAGGCCGCGAGGATGACCGCTCCAGGAGCTTTCGCGGCGAGAATTGCCGCTCGTCCTTCAAGGCCCAGGGTTTCGAAGAACCAACGGAAGGTCAGCAACGAGAGATTCGAGATCATCAGCCCGCCGGCGTTGATCACGAGGAACAGGCCAAACCACCGCGAAAGATAGGGGCGCGGCGTCCCGAAGGTGAGACGGGAGTTCCACGTAAAGCTGTTTATTGACCCGACGAAGAAAGCGACGGTGTTCGCAGCGATTAGCTCTGGCGTCGTCTGTGGGTCGAAGAGGAAGACAAGGATGGCGAGAGTGATGAAGTCCAGGGCGCCGTTGCTCAGCCCGACCAAACAAAACTTTACGAAGCGTCGAGCCTCGAGCCAAACCGTCCATCCCTCAGCCCTCTTGCCAGCGTCAACAGGGGTCGCACTGCTCTTCTCTTCGGTCACTGTGCTCATGTCGAACCGGCGACGACCCGGGTTGGCTCTTCCAGGGAACCGGGCTGGAACAGGCGACGCAGGGTCAGCCAGCCGTAGCTGACCAGGACGCCGGCTGTCATGACTTTGGCGAGAAGGATCGCAGCCCTGCCCTCTATGCCCAGCGTTTCGCCCAGGAGCCAGCGGAAGATTAGGAGGGAGGCGTTGGAAAGCACGAGATTCCCGAGGTTGAAAACGAAGAACCAGGCGAACCAGCGGGAAAGCAGAGGTACCGGTCTCTGGAAGGTGAACCGCGAGTGCATGTAGAAGCTGATGAAGGACGCTGTCAGGAAGCTCGTCGTATTGACGATGACCACCGAGATGTCCCGTTGTGGATTGAAGACCCAGACCAGGATGCCCAGGACCGCGAGGTCGACGATGCCGTTAAAGATCCCGATTGCCGCGTACTTGAGAAAACGCCAGAGTTCCGGCGAAATCCGCTCTGAGAATGGCAGGAAGGCCGGCGCCGGGCTCATCGCGACGCGTGATGTCATCAGGCGTCACCCACCAGCTTGACGAACCCCGATTCATCGAGGACTTCGACTCCCAGCTCGTTAGCTTTGGCGAGCTTCGAACCGGGGCTCTCTCCGGCGACCACGTAGCTCGTCTTCTTTGAGACGCTGGAGGTGATGTTGCCACCCAGCGACTTAATCCGCTTCTCGGCCTGGTCGCGCGTGAAGCTCTCAAGGCCGCCGGTCAGCACAAAGTTGAGCCCGGATAGCGGCCCTTCCCTGGCGGCCAGCTTTTCGCCGACCGTGCGCACGCCGGCCGCCTTCAGCTTCTCGACGATGGCGACGTTACGCTCCTCGTCGAAATAGGCGCGAATACTCTGGGCAATCTTCGGGCCGATGCCCGGTATGGAGCTGATGTCGTCGACCGAGGCATTCATGAGGGCATCGAGAGAGCCGAAGTGACCGGCGACCTGGTCCGCGACCTCCCAGCCGACGTGCCGTATGCCAAGAGCCGATAGGAGCTGCATCAAGGGCCGCTGCTTGCTGCCTTCGATGGATGCCAGCAGAGCCTCGGCGCTCTTGTCAGCGAACTTATCGAGCGATGTCAACTGTTCTTTAGTGACTGAGTAGATGTCGCCGGGGTCAGAAATCAGCCCGTTCTGGACGAACGTGCGCACGCGCTGTTCGCCGAGGCCGTCGATCTCCATGGCACCAGCGAAGTGCTCGATCCAGCGCATCATCTGAGCTGGACAGGCCTTGTTCGTGCAATAGGACATCGCCTCGCCTTCCGGGCGAACCACGTCGCCGCGGCACACCGGACACTTCTTGGGCGTCTTGAACTTGCGCTCCTTGCCGGTCCGTCGGTTGGCGACCGGTGCGACGACCTGGGGTATTACGTCGCCGGCGCGTTGGACGATGACCGTATCGCCAATACGGATGTCTTTGCGGTTGATGTCGTCCTCGTTGTGCAAGGTCGCCAGCTTGACGATCACCCCGCCGACACGAACGGGCTCCAGCACGGCGAAAGGATTGAGCGAGCCCGTACGGCCGACGTTGACCTGGATGTCGAGGAGGGTCGTTGTCGCCTGCGTTGGTGGGAACTTGTAGGCGATTGCCCAGCGCGGCTCGCGGCCCACTGTGCCGAGCTGACGCTGAAGCCCGAGCTCGTTGACCTTGATGACTACCCCGTCGATCTCATAGTCGAGAGTCTCTCGCTTCTCCGTCCACGTCTCCGTGTAGGCGACGACCTTCCCGAGGTCGTCGAACAACTTGACGTAGGGATTGATCCTGAACCCCAGCGACTTCATCCACTCCAGCGAGTCCCAGTGCGAGGCCAGCTGTACGCCGTCGTCTACCCAGCCCAGCTGATATAACCAGATGTCCAGCGGTCGACCAGCCGTGATGCGAGGGTCGAGCTGGCGGAGCGACCCAGCAGCGGAGTTTCGAGGATTAGCGAACAGCGGCAGGCCCTGCTCAGCACGCTCAGCGTTGAGCCGCTCGAACCCGGCTTTGCTCATGTAGACCTCGCCGCGGACCTCGAAGCGCGGCGGCGCTCCCTTTGCGATCGTCAGCGGGACGCTCTTCAGGGTGCGAAGGTTCTGCGTGATGTCCTCGCCGACAGAGCCGTTTCCTCGGGTCGCTCCTTGAACAAGACGGCAATTCTCGTAGACCAGGGCCACGGCGAGGCCATCTATCTTAGGCTCGGCGACCATCTTGAAGTCCTCACGCTCGGCCAGCGCCGACGTGCGCCTGTGCCAGGCGCGGAGCTCGTCCCCGCTGAAGGCGTTAGCCAACGAGAGAAGTGAGAGTCGGT
>DASTBR010000262.1:0-3305 GCA_035711945.1 Dehalococcoidia bacterium | reverse complement strand
CGAACACCGCCCTCGCCGTTGACTCCCAGGCCGACTACGTCCTGGTTGAGCACGAAGGCGAGCGCCTTGTCGTGGCCGCGGCGCTGCTTGACCAGGTCGTGCCGGATGCCGGAGACGTCGTCACGCGACTCAAGGGATCTGATCTCGTCGCCGCGCAATACGAAGGGCTCTACAACCCCGAAGACTGGGGCGTGCAAGCTCGCCGCTTCGAAAACGGCCGTCTCGTCAACGCGAATATGTCGGATGTCGAGACGCGCTACCGCGTTTACGCCACGGACTTCGTCTCAATGACGGATGGCACCGGCATCGTCCACATCGCGCCGGCCTTCGGCTCCGAGGACTTCGAAACCGGCAAGAAAGAGGGCTTGCTCTTCCTGGGCACGGTCGACCTGCGCGGCAACATGCCGGCCGGCTCGCCCTGGGGAGAGGTCTTCGTCAAGGACGCCGACCCGAAGATCACGAAGGACCTCCAGGAGCGCGGCCTCATGCTGCGCGCCGGCACGGTCAAACACACGTATCCCTTCTGCTGGCGCTGCGGCACGCCCGTGCTCTACATCGCCAAGCCCACCTGGTACATCAAGACGACGCAGGTCAAGGACCGACTGCTCGAGGCCAACCAGCGCATCAACTGGTACCCGGCCCACACCAAGAACGGTCGCTTCGGCAACTGGCTCGAGAACAACATCGACTGGGCCGTTTCCCGCGAGCGCTACTGGGGCACGCCCCTGCCGGTCTGGGTCTGTCAGCAGGGCGACCACCGCGATGCGGTGGGCAGCATCAAAGAGCTGCGCGAGCATGCTGTAGACGCGGCGAAGGTCGATGCGCTGACCGACCTGCATAGGCCCTACATCGACGAGATACTTCTGCGCTGCTCCAAGTGCGGCGGCGAGATGAAGCGCGCGCCCGAGGTCCTCGACGCCTGGTACGACAGCGGGGCCATGCCGTACGCCCAGTGGCACTATCCGTTCGAGAACGACGACAAGTTCGACGAGCGCTTCCCGGCCGACTTCATCTGCGAGGCGGTGGACCAGACGCGTGGCTGGTTCTACACGATGCACGCCGAAGCGGTGTTGCTGAACTACGCGGCGCCCGAACTCGTTCCGGAGCCGCCGTCATTCAAGAACGTCATCTGCCTCGGTCTCATCCTCGACGCCAAAGGCGAGAAGATGAGCAAGTCGCGCGGCAACGCGGTCGATCCCTGGGATGTCATCAACAGATCAGGGGCCGACGCCCTGCGCTGGTACTTGTACACGGCCACGGCCGCCGGCGAGCCGCGCCGCTTTTCGCCCGAACAGGTCCAGGAGACACTGCGCAAGTTCCTTCTGACGCTGTGGAATACGTACAGCTTCTTTGTCACCTACGCGCGTATCGACGACTTCCGGCCCAGCGGCAAGACGGCGAAGCCCGAATCCGAGCTGGACCGGTGGCTGCTCTCCGAGCTGAACCTGCTCGTCGACCAGGTGACGCGCGACATGGACGCCTACAATCCGACCGACGCCGGTAGAGCAATCGGTCGCTTCGTCGACGACCTGTCCAACTGGTACGTCCGGCGCAGCCGTCGCCGCTTCTGGAAGAGCGAGAGCGACTCCGACAAACGAGAGGCCTACGAAACCCTGTATACCGCACTGACAACCGTCGCTCGTCTGCTCGCCCCCTTCACTCCCTTCGTCGCCGAGGAGATCTATCGCAACCTCGTCGCTACCGCCGACGCAGACGCGCCGGAATCCGTCCACCTCGCCGACTGGCCGGTTGCTGACAGCACTGTTGTCGACGAGCGCCTGACCGCCGAGACGCGCCTCCTGATGCGGCTCTCGTCCATGGGCCGTGCCGCGCGTTCGAAGGCAGCCATCAAGGTACGCCAGCCGTTGGCACGGGTTGTCGTCAAGACTCGCAGCGCCGATGAAGCACGAGTGGTCAGTCGACTGGCCGCGCTTCTTAGCGAAGAGCTCAACGTCAAGACGGTCGAAACGACAGAGGATGAAGCTTCTTACGTCACTTACGAAGCGAAGCCGAACCTCGCCCTGCTCGGCCCGAAGTACGGACAGGAGCTCGGACAAATCCGCTCGGCGCTCGCTTCAGCGGAGGCCGCGAGTGTCGCCGCCATGGTCGACGGCGGCGGACCGGTGAAGCTCGGCGAGTTCGAGCTGACGCCAAGTGAGGTTCTCGTCGAGCGGCACGAGCGCGCCGGGTACGCGGTCGATAGCGAGGCCGGCTACATGGTCGCCGTTTCCACCGAAGTTACTCCGGAGCTGGCCGCCGAAGGCCTCGCCCGTGAAGTCGTCCACCGGCTGCAGGGTCTTCGCAAGAGCGCCGGCTTCGACATCGCCGACCGAATCGTCACCTACGTCGAGGCGCCGGACGATGTGCGGAGGGTGCTCGACGAGCACGAAGGTTACGTCCGCCAGGAAACACTCAGCGAGGAGCTGCGGTTCGAGTCCCCGCGGGACTCCGCCTACTCCGAAGAGCAGACCGTCGACGGCCACACGGTCAAGATGGCCGTGCGCAGGGTTTAGGGCTCGCTCTCTTCCTCCGCGCCCTCGCGAACCGGCGGCTGATCTGCAGCCGCCGGCTCTGCGGCAGGCTCGAGCGCTTCCGTGTCACTGGTTACCTCTGTCGACACTGGCTCGGTCTCCGACGGCTCGGCGACAGTGGTCTCTGCTGGCTTAGCGCCATCGTTGACCTTGACCGGTGCTGCCGCACCCTCAGGGCCGGCCTTACCGACCTGCCGTACGTGAGTCTTCAGCCCACCGCTGGGGCGCGTCTCGAAGTGCCGCTGCAGCGCATCGACGGCTGCCTGGCTGGCCTGCTGAGCGGTCGCCGCCGGGTCAGCGTTTGCGTAGACCTCGAGGTCGAGCCCGGCGTTAACCTCGTTGTTCGCTGCTGGCCTGGCAGACGCGCTGGCCTTGCGCACACCCGGTACGCCGCGGGCAGCCTCAGCCATGCGCTGGCTGACGATATCCGTGTCAACCAGAAGCTGCGTCCCGTCAGACCGCAGCATCTGGTGGTAGCGGCGACGTCCACCCAATCCGAAGACAACGGTCGCGATGAAGAGCAGGGCTGCCAGCCCGATCACAACGGCCACGATAGACGCCAGCGCCTTCTCGAGGTCGTCGCCGTTGAAGTCGAAGCGAAATTCCAGGTTGCCCAGGTCGACGTACTGCGTGTCGTCGGACCAGATCACCCATATAAAGGCAACGACGAGGGCAATCCAGCCCGCCGCGAAGAGAAACGCCAGTGTCCGCGCCCACCAGCTCATGGCACCTCCCGCGCTGATACTACGTCACGCCGTGTCACTATCTACGAGT
>DASTBR010000261.1:0-3700 GCA_035711945.1 Dehalococcoidia bacterium | reverse complement strand
GTCGCCCACGCCGGCGGCGCCGCCCTTGGTCCCGAGAACACGATGGCTGCGATCAGCGCCTCGCTGGCGGCGGGTGCCCAGGCCGTTGAGATCGACGTCCGGCGCAGCTCGGACGGCGTGCCCGTCCTCATCCACGACCGCAGCGTCGCGCGCACGACGGGTGGGGAGGGCAACGTCGACGAGATGACTCTCGAGCTGCTCCAGACCCTGGATGCCGGCAACGGTGAGAAGATCCCGAAACTGGCCGATGTCATCGATGCGGTCAAGGGCAAGGCGCGCCTCAACATTGAGATCAAGCAGGAAGACATCGAGGGCGAGGTCGTCGAAGCGGTCCGCGCAGCCGACGCCGCCAGCGACGTCTGGGTATCGTCGTTCTCGCCTGACGTAATTGAAGCGTGCAAGTGGATTGCGCCCGAGATCGAGCGCTCATTGCTCTTTGCCGGTTTCAAGGAGGACGCAAGTCTCTTTGTCCTCTACAACACCAGCAACCTGCTGCTTCGTTCGCTCTCGCCAAGTATCGAGCTCGTCGAGAAGAGGCCGGAGTTCGTTGAGCTTTGCCACAGGCGCGGGATCCGCTGCCTTGCGTGGACAGTGGACGGCGAAGAACGCCTCGAGCGTGCTCGGGAGCTCGAGCTCGATGGCGTATTCACCAACCAGCCCGATGTGGCGTTGCGTGTCTTCGCGGCGGACCAGGCGCTGGCAGTCTAAGCGCGGCTCTCGGCCAGCCAGGGCATCGCCCAGCCAAAGAGCAGTCCAAACACCACGAAGTAGCCGATAGCCAGCGGGTGCACCCGCCCCAGCACGATGCAGAGCACGACAGCCTGGGGCAGAGTGATTGCCAGCACCGCGAGCGAAAACCAAACGCTCGGCGAGCCCAGCGCCGCCACGGCGTCGTCGCGGCTGGCGCCGTAGATCGCGCCGATGACCATGCCGATCGCTGGACCGATCCAGAACGCGATCGTGAAGACGGCGATGGCGATGATTGGGAAAGATAACGACGAGGCGAAGAGCTGACCGAGAGCGCCTTCACGCCCACGCAGCTCAACGACCACGCCGGCCAGCAGTAGAGAGCTGATCACAGCCAGCAGGTAGCCTACGGCCAGGCCGGCGAACACCGACTCGATCAATCGCTTGAGACCTCGAGGCGCAGTGCCTCGACGGAGGCCAGCGTCCGGCAATATAAAGCAGGACGTCCTTCAGCGGAGAGCCTCTTGGCAGCCCAGCGAGCTCTGTCTCCGTCGTCCAAAGCTGCGTAGACGGAGGGACCGGATCCGGCGACGTGGCCCTTTCTTCCCGTGGCCTCTTCGAGCGCGCCGAGGTCGGCCCCAACCTCGGCAAACTTCCCTCTGGCGACCTGGTCGAAGGAATTGACCAACTGCTGGTCGCCATAGTTGAGGCGGTGGTTAAAGAGTGAGGCCAGGGCGATGGAGCGTGCGCCATCCAGATAGTCGTCGGCCTCGAGCGCTTCAAACATGCTGCCGGTCTTGTCAGCGGCACCATTGCCGCGGGCGATGAGGACGATCTCTTTGCGCGGCGCCTCCGAGAGCACTGTCAGCTGCTCGCCGCGACCGGCGACCATCACACTGCCGCACTCGACGAAGAACGGCACGTCGGAGCCGATCCGGGCAGCGATCTCCCGCATCCTGCGAGGCGGCAGCTCCTCATCCCAGAGGGCCAGCAGCGCCCGCATGACCGCGGCCGCGTCGCTGGAGCCACCGCCCAAACCTGCCGCCACCGGTACCTGCTTGTCTATGGAGATCGCGACTGGATCGTCTCGGCCAAGCTCTCCGGCGAGCATCTCATAGGCACGGAACGCCAGGTTGTCCTCAACCGGCAGTCCGTGCAGGCCACTGACACGCCCACTTACCGTGAGCCGTGTCTCGTCTGCCTCCGACACACTGACCCGATCGCAGAGACTGACTGTCTGCAAAACAGAGCGCAGCTCGTGATACCCATCATCGCGCTTGCCGAGTACCTCGAGCGTCCAGTTGATCTTGGCGGGCGCCAGCGCACGAACCGTTCTCATCGTCGCCGGTCACCCCGCTCATCGCGCCACTGCCGCCAGGACTGATAAACCCTGGCCCAGTCGTCGAGATCGAGCGTTTGCGCACGGCGCGCCGGATCTACTCCGGCACGGTCGAGGATCTCGGACGGGCCGCCGGCCTCGAGCCAGGTGCCCCTGGCAAGTGAGTTGTGCAGTTGCTTGCGCGGCGAGCTGAAGCCCGCGCGCACGATGTTGAAGAAGTCCTCTTCGCTGTCCACCTCCA
This sequence comes from Dehalococcoidia bacterium, assembly GCA_035711945.1. GTDB lineage: Bacteria > Chloroflexota > Dehalococcoidia > WHTO01 > WHTO01 > DASTBR01. The sequence continues at coordinate 1,433 of DASTBR010000261.1, read as the reverse complement.
CCGCCGGAGAGGGGCGAGAAACCAGCCGCACCACCGCCGATTCCACCTTCGGCGGCGGGTAAAACGCCTCCGGCGGCACGGTGAAGAGCAGCTCGGCCTGGGCAAAGTATTGAACGCTGACCCCGAGCAGCGACATCCTGGGGGGCGCCCCGGCCATGCTCTCGGCAACCTCACGCTGGACCATAAAGACCATCCAGTCAGGACGCTCGGAAGTCCCGAGGAAGTGGCGCATCAGGAGCCCGGTGATGTAGTACGGCAGGTTGCCCATCGCCCCGTAGGGTGGCCCCGCGCCAGCCCTGGCCAGCAGCTCATAAGGCGAAGCTTCGAGCACATCGGCGCAGACGACAGCCACGTTTTCTCCGGAAAACTTGTGCTTCAGATGCCCGCAGAGCTGGTCATCAATCTCTACAGCGACGACAGGTGCCCCGCGCTCCGCCACCTTCTCGGTGAGCTGACCTAGTCCCGGCCCAATCTCCATAACCGTCTGGCCATTGGCGATCGGAGCAGCATCGGCAATGCGCTGCACAACCTCCTCGTCGACGAGGAAGTGCTGTCCGAGGCCCTTACGTGCCCAGATGCCCAGCTCTCGTAGCTCCGGCGGTGGTGATGGGCCCTCGCGCTTCCGCGTTCCTGCCTGCCTGCGGCTCACCCGCCAAGCCTAAAGCGCTTGAATCAGAAGCTATACCAGGTGGTCGGGGCAGGAAGGGAGGATATAGATCGTGACGTCGCGCGTCCCCCACCAGCTGCCATCGGCTGCTCCCGGGAAGCCGAGGTCAATGCGGTCGCCCTTGATTGCCCCGCCGACGTCCTCCGCCCGGCCAAAGCCGTAGCCCGGGACGTAGAGGCACGTTCCCAGGGGTATAACTCGCGGGTCCACGGCGATCGTCCCGTACCGCAGTGGAGTCTGCGTCGAAGTCCACTCGTCACAGCCCTCGCAGAGAGCGTTGTACCAGGTCGCCAGCACGTCGAGCGTGTCGACATAAGGCACCGCGCCGGCATCTTCGGTGTCCAGCGTCTGCACGTCGAAGCTGGTGCCCAGGGCGATGATCTCGTCCTGCGGCATCGGGTCGACCCACTCGTTGATCAACTCCCGTTCGCTCTCGTCGCCGTTGACTGTCTCCAGGCTGAACTCGCGGTGACGCAGCCCAGCCTGTCCCGGCTGAACGATTCGCACTTCGCCAACGGCCAGGCTCTCGTCCTCGCGATAGATGGTTTCGTAGGGGATCGCCTCGTCGATGACGACCGTGTCGCCGCGCACATGGGTCACCGAAACCGTCATATTGTCAGCCAGATTCGCCTCGAGTCCCGGTGAGATGATGTCGGATTCGATGAATTCAGTGCCCGTGTCCTCTAGCAGCTCGCCAACCGTGCCCCGGAAAGATGTCAGGGTCGTCAGCTCTCCGCCGACGATCAGGAAGATCGTCTTCTCACGC
>DASTBR010000260.1:0-5296 GCA_035711945.1 Dehalococcoidia bacterium | reverse complement strand
GGCGATGCTGCAAAAGAACTCCCAGCGGTTCTGCTCCTCGCAGGCCTGGGCGAGCGGGTCGAGGTCGGCGTTGTCGACGAGGTGCAGGCCCATGAAGACGAGACCGATGCGGTGGATCGGATAGGCCCATTCGTCATAGGGCGTTGGGAAGACGTCGGCCGCGCCGTCGGTGCCGAGCAAGGCCACCCTGTTCTGGTGGAGCCAGGGGAGACAGTCCGGGCCGAGGCCGGCTCGGCCCTCGGTGTTTAGGTAGCGGACACAGCCTGTACGGACCCAGACAATGTCGCCGGGCTCCATCGCCAAATGCTGTCTTTCGGCAACAGCTTGAAGGTCGGCTGCTGAGATGGACTCGCCCGGCTCGCAGGCGCGGCCCTTAAGGGCTGCGATATCGAAGAGAACACCGCGGCCTGCGATGCCGTTGCCCAGCTTGTCCGAGGAGCCGCGGCGCGCGCCGTCAGGCTTCACGTCGTCGGATGAAAAACCGTTGTACATCTTGCCTTCGTGGAAGAAGTGGCAGAGGGCATCGAGATGGGTGACGGCGAAGCCGTGGAAGGTGAGGCCGACGTAGTCCTCCGAGCCATGCTGCCAGAAGGAGACTTCATGGCGGCCGTCGCCGAGGCCGGGCTGGTCCTTGAGGGCAGTCTCGCGGGAAAGCGACACGATGCGCCCCGACCTAACCAGGGACTGCCCGCGGGCGCGCTGGGCATCACTGATGTGGTTGAGCGTGCCAAGCTCGTCGTCGGCGCCCCAGCGGCCCCAGTTGGAAACCCCTTGCGCGAGATCGGAAAGGTCGAGGTCGCGGTCTGGCATCTAGCTAGAGTGACGCCGCGCGCGCGTCAGAGGCAATTTTCGGCTCGATTTAGAGGCAGTTTTCGGCAGTTAGGACGAGTTCGGAGCACTTATTTCGAGTTAGAGGGCGTTAGAAACGTGCTCTTATGTCGAGTCCAGATTCGATTTCGCGGCTTGATGGTCGAAAACAGGCCCTTTCTAGTTGTCCTGCGATGAGGGCTCTGTCGGGAGCGCCTCACGGGGCATCGATGTTCGATTGTCAAGAGTCGCGCCCGGCTCGGCGGCCGGACGCGTGCTGCATCCTCAGATTAGATCGTATGTTCGAGATGATCAAGAGCTAACCCAAGCAGCTAACGCGACAGATTCTGACGCTCACAACCCGGGCGGTCTAGAAAAGGGCGAGGGGGTTCACCGGCGAGCCGGTGCCGCCCTTGATTCGCAGCGGAGCGATGGTCAGCAGGAACTCCCAGCGGCCCTCGGCTTCGCAGGCTTTGGCCAACGGGTCGAGGTCGGCGTTGTCCAGCAGGTGGAGACCGAGGTTGATGATGCCGACGATGTGGATGGGTAGCCGCCAGCGTTCGAACTCGTTGGGCAGCACGTCGTTGGCGCAGTCGCCGCCGAGCAACGCCACCTTGCGCTCGTGCAGCCAGGGCAGGCAATCGGCGTGGAGACCGGAGGCCTGGCTGCCGTCGGGCGCCGCCGCGCGGCCCGTGCGGACAAGGAGGATGTCGCCCTCCTCGACGTGTACGCGCTCCGCCTTCTCCGCGGCCTCGAGGTCTTCGGGATGGATGGCGGTGCCAAGAGGCAGAGGACCGCCTTTGACGCGGGCGACGTCGAGGAGTACCCCGCGGCTGACTATGCCTTCGGGGCCAAGCTTGTCGATGGAAAGGCAGCCGGCGCCGCTTTCGACAATGGCGTCGTCGGAGTGCTCGTTGTACATGCGGCCGCCACCAAAGATGTGGCAGAGCGCGTCAACGTGAGTGACGCGATAGCCGTGGAAGACGAGGCCGATGAAGTCGCCGCTGCCCCCGCCCGGGTAGCGGAACACCTCATGCGCGCCGCGGTCGATGCCATCGTTGAGAGAAAGCTCACGGGCGAGCGAGACGCTGCGGCCTGAGCGCACCAGCGCGGCGGCGCTCTTGCGTTTCTCGGGGGTGATGTAGTTCAGGGCGCCGAGCTCGTCGTCCTTGCCCCAGCGACCCCAGTTGGAGAGCGTGCCCGCGACTGCAGCGAGTTCCTCGTCGTTCTTGATCGTCACTTTCGTTCCTCCCATCGATCTCAGGCCCTGCCAACATTCAGAGGGCGCCGAAGCCCGAGCGCAAGCAGGGCGGCTTCGAAATCGTCGGGCGGTAAGGCCTCGACCTCGAGCCACTTGCCTGTCGAGGGCTCCTTGAAACCCAAGCGGAACGAGTGGAGCGCCTGCCGTCCAATGTGTGGGGAGCGCCGTCCGTAAACTGCGTCGCCGACGACAGGATGGCCGATGGCAGCAAGGTGAACGCGGATCTGGTGAGTACGACCCGTTTCCAGGGTGACCTCAAGTAAGGAAGCTTCAGGGCCATGCGATAGTGTCCGGTAGCGCGTACGTGACTCCCGTCCGCCCTCGGTTACCGCCTGACGTTTGCGGTCGCGCGGGTGACGCCCGAGAGGAGCATCAACAACGCCCTCGGGCGGCTGGAGGCGCCCCTGGACGATGGCCAGGTAGCGCTTGTCGACCTTTCGGTCCTTGATCTGCCGGGCGAGATCGGCCTGCGCCGCGGCGGTGCGGGCGACGACCATGACGCCCGAGGTGTCTTTGTCGAGGCGGTGGACAATGCCGGGTCGCAGCTCACCCTGAAGCGGGCCGATGTCGGGATAGCGAGCGAGCAGAGCGTTGACGAGGGTGCCGCTCTCGTGGCCGGCCGAGGGATGGACTGGCATGCCCGGCGGCTTGTTGACGACGATCACGTCGGACGACTCGTAGAGCACGTGGAGCGGAAGGTCTTGGGCCACCAGTCCAGCCTGCGCCGCGTCCGGAACGGTGACATGCACCGCGTCGCCACGCTTCAGCTTTGTTGATGGTCGGGCGGGAGTTGCGTTGACCAGTACCTGACCCTCGTCGACCAGGCGACGGCCGTAAGCGCGGGACAGCTCTATACCGGACCGTGCGAGGAAGACATCGAGGCGCTCGCCATCGAGGTCAGCCTTCAGACGATGCTTCTTCACGGTGCTCGCGCGCTTGCTGACGCTCGCTGAGCAAGGAGAAGGCGAAGAGCATGGCGACGCCGATGCTTATCGAGGCATCGGCGACGTTCCAGGCCGGGAAGTTGGGAAACTTCACAAAGTCGATGACCTCGCCCTCGCTGACACGACCGATGAGGTTGCCGATCGCGCCGCCGAGGAGCAGGCCGAGGGCGACCTTAACCATCAGGTGATCGGCGGGGGGATAGAGGTAATAGAAGGCGATGGTGCCGATGGCGATCAGGCTCGTCACGATGAGGAACAGCGTCTGGCCCTCGAGCACGCCGAAGGCGGCGCCTGAGTTCGTCACATGGACGAGCTTGATCGGCCAGCCTTCGGGCCACTCGTCACCCTTGTCGAGGGAAGTGCGCAGGATGGCTTTTGTGATCTGGTCGAGGACGACGACAGCGGCAGCGATGCCGAAGAAGAGGCCGGCCTGTCCGGCTCGGCTGGCGGAGAGCCGGTCGCCGTTGCCCATTTGCTTCATGCTAGCCAAAGCGGTGGCGGGCGTACGCAGCGGAACTTTCGGCGCCGGATCCTCGTATCTATAAGTGCCGGCAGGCGAGTTGCCCGCCCGCTGTCCTGGCTATCGCAAGGTTGCAGGGCAGCCTCCGGCAGGTGCCTCTCCTTTTCCGCGCATGGAGTGCATCCTGCTACTCCCTGCCGGCATCGAGGCCCCGGCCTCCGCCTCCCCACCCCGCCGCTCCGCCCGCCGTAATGATCTCCAGCGCGCCGAATACCCTACCTATAATTGAGAAGCCCAGAGCAGGAAGGAACGTCGGTGGCTTTTGACCTTTTCTCCCGCCAGAAGCAGCAGCGCGAGCAGTATGGTGATCGGCTGCCGCCAGGGCAGAAGCTCGTCGAGGGCTGGCCGGTCCTCTCCTACGGAGCCACGCCGCGGATAAAGCTCGAGGAGTGGCGGTTGCGAATCGGCGGGCTCGTTGAGGAGCCGGTCGAGCTCACCTGGGATGAGTTTCTCGCCCTTCCGCAGACGACGATTACGTCGGACATCCACTGCGTGACCCACTGGAGCAAGTTCGACAACGATTGGGAGGGCGTGCTCTGGCAGGACCTCATCAAGGACGTCAAGGTCAAGCCTGAAGCGCGCCACATCATGCAGCACAGCTACGGCGGCTACACGACGAACGTGCCGATCAGGGACATGGAGCAGCCGGGGGTGATCTTCGCCCACAAGCACAACGGCAAACCGCTGGAGCCTGACCATGGGGGACCAATGCGGCCGGTGGTGCCGCACCTTTACTTCTGGAAGAGCGCCAAGTGGCTGCGGGGCATCGAGTTCATGGCCGAAGAAAAGCCCGGCTTCTGGGAGATGTACGGGTACCACATCTATGGCGACCCCTGGAAGGAAGAGCGCTACTCGTAGGCAGTTAGACGAAGAAATCGCCTACGCGAGCGCGGAACTCTGGTAGGACATCGCCCCCGTCAATCTCGTCTTCGGCGTGGAGGAACCGCGTCTCCTTGCCTCGCTCGTACACCGCCACGGTTTCCGCGTCCGGATCGACCAGCCATACGATTCTGCTGCCTGACTCGAGGTAAAGGTTCACCTTTCGCAGCATCTCCGTGGCTGTGTTGGACGGGGACAGAACCTCTACTGCCAGATCCGGAGCGCCCGGAGGGAAGCCTTTTCGTTGTTCCCTCGGTCGCACTCTCTCCTTGACGAGGAAGGCCACGTCTGGCGCCAGCACCGTATCCGGGTTCGAAGTGAGCTTATATCCGGCGTCGGCAACGATGAGCTCGCCGCGCCTCGATTCCATGTCGGCCGCTCCAATGCGAGTAGCGATTCGACCGGCAACTACACCGTGACCTTCAGACGACGGAGGCATCGTCAGCAGTTCTCCTTCTAGCAACTCGTAATGCGTGCCATCGCCGGGGTCGGGCATGGCGAGAAGCTCGTCGGCGGTCATGAGTTTCTTTGACGTCGCTACCATTGGTTCCTCAGGGCAAGGATAGCCTTCACAGGTCGGCGCCGAGTTTGGCGTGAGAGTCGAGGAACCGATCGATTTCAGCTGGCTCGACTGAACGCGGCGCCAGGGGGATCAGCCGCTGGACGCCGGCGGCGGCGAACTGCTCCGCGTTTTCGCGATCGAGGCCTTGTCGGGTGGGCCGAGGCGTAACGCTGATTTCCAGCTCGCCAAGCTCGACCGGGCGCTCGTAGCGCCGGACCATTTCGCGCAGTGAGGCAACAGCCTGTTCCGTCTCCTCGACGGTCATGGCGAAGCCGTACCAGCCATTCCCGTGCTGAACTGCGCGACGGAACGCCGAACGGCTG
>DASTBR010000259.1:0-2272 GCA_035711945.1 Dehalococcoidia bacterium | reverse complement strand
ATGCGGCGGGTCAGTGGGTCGAGCGTAGCGAAGAGCTTATCCTCAGCAAGCGTGTCAGCGCCGGAAAGGGCGCGCATAAGGCTGCTCTTGCCGGCGTTGGTGTAGCCAACGAGCGAGACCACCGGCAGGCCCTCGCGCTGGCGGCCGCGACGGTGGAGCTGGCGCTGGCGGCGCACGTCTTCGATGTCGCGCTTCAACCGGGCGATCTTCGTGCGGACGAGGCGGCGGTCGGTTTCCAGCTGGGTTTCACCCGGGCCACGGGTGCCGATGGCGCCCTCGAGACGCTCGAGGTGGCTCCATTGTCCGGCCAGCCTGGGCAAGAGGTATTCAGTCTGGGCCAGCTCGACCTGCAGACGCGCTTCGCGGGTCTGGGCGCGCTGGGCAAAGATGTCGAGGATCAGCGCGGTGCGGTCAATGACCTTGACCTCGAGGGCGTCCTCCAGGTTGCGCTGCTGCGATGGCGACAGCTCGTCGTCGAAAAGCACAAGGTTAAACTTGCGGGCGCTCGCTTCGGCCGCAAGCTCGTCGAGCTTGCCCTTGCCGACGTAGTGGGCTGGATTCGGCCGATCGAGATTCTGCGTCGTCTCGCCGACCACCTCAGCGCCTGCTGTGCCGGCGAGCTGGGCCAGCTCGGCCAGCGACTCGCGGGCGCGCCAGCGGCCATTGCCGTTGCCTCTCGTAGCCACGGCGACCAGGTAGGCTCTGTCGGGCGTAGGGCGCGTGTCGTAGCGGGCTCTGGGAATTGCTCGTTACCTCGCTAAGGAATCTAGCAGCAACGTTTGGGCGCGATCAGCCGGCGGCAGCAGCGCGGCTGCTGCGCCACTCACGCAGGCGGCGGATGCCCTCGTCGAGCTTGTCGTCGGGAATCGTCAGGGAGAGGCGCACGTAGCCCTCACCGTGTGGGCCGTAGCCGGTGCCCGGCGTGACGACGACGGCCACGCTATCGAGCAGCTCGGTTGCGAAGGACTTCGAATCATAGCCCTCCGGAATGCGCGCCCAGAGGTAGAGCGAGGCCTTCGGCGGGTCGACGGCCAGGCCGAGCTCGCTCAAGGCCGCAACGAGGCGGTCACGGCGCTTCTGCAGGACCTTGTTGTTGTGGGAGATCACGTCCTGCGGCCCGCGGGCAGCCTCGATCGCCATCTGCTGGATGGCCTGGGGAATCCCCGAGTCGACGTTGGATTTGAGCCGGCGCAAGGCGTCGACGAGGACGGGGTTGCCGCAAACCATGCCAACGCGCCAGCCGGTCATGTTGTAGCTCTTGGAGAACGAGTGGAACTCGACGCCCACTTCGCGTCCGCCGGGGATCTCGAGCAGGCTGACCGGCTGGTAGCCGTCGAACACAACCTCCGTATAGGGCGCATCGTGAAGGATGGCGACGTCGTTTTCGCGTGCCCAGACGATGGCGCGGGCAAAGAAGTCAGGGTCGGCCGTAGCGCCGGTGGGATTGTTGGGATAGTTGAGCCAGATCATCCTCGCGGCAGCCGCGATGTCGGCTGGAATCGTGGCGAAGTCAGGCAGGTAGCCGTTTTCCTCGAGCAGAGGGACGTACTCAATCCTCGCCCCGGCGAAGAGGGCGCCAACCTCGTAGACCGGGTACCCGGGGTCAGGGATGAGCGCTACATCGCCGGGGTCGACAAGGCAGAGGGCAACGTGGGCGATGCCCTCCTTCGAGCCGACGAGGGGTAGCACCTCCTTATCGGGGTCGAGGGAGACCTCGAAGCGGCGCATATACCAGTCGGCGATCGTCTTGCGCAGTTCAGGCAGGCCTTCGCTCTCGGGGTAACGATGGTTCTCGGGCCGGTCGGAGGCCCGTTTCAGAGCCTCGATGATGTGGCTGGGCGTGGGCAGGTCAGGGTCGCCGATGCCGAAGGTGATGACTTCGATGCCCTGCTGGCGCTTGGCGGCGATCTTCCGCGAGATCTCGGCGAAGAGATAGGCGGGCAGGTCCTCGATGCGCTTAGCGAGCCGCACAGGCCTGCCGTTTCAAGAGGCGTCGCGCGCCTGGCGCATCAGCTGTTCGATCTCGGTCGCGGCGGCCTCGACGTCGATAGCGCGGTCGAGCAGGCGGTCCTTGGCCAGCTGACGGGCCCGCCGGTCGGTGTCGCCGTTCTCGATCAGCGCGTCGAACTCGTCGCGGGCGTCAATGAAGCGCTCGACGACGCTCTCCAGCTTGCTGGTCGCAGGGTCAAGACGCTCGGAGAGGTCCTCGTCGCTGATCACCGGAAGCCCACCCAGCGGCTGTAGGTGTTTTTACGGCGGGAGAGGATCTTTT
>DASTBR010000258.1:0-2805 GCA_035711945.1 Dehalococcoidia bacterium | reverse complement strand
ACGCACTCCGGAACCACCGGCAGCTTGTCCATCGAAAGCTGATCGGTGCGCAGCATCGTCCCCGGGTAATAGGCCCAGATCTGGTTGTCAGCCAGGTCGGTCGTCACGAAGCCGTTGGCGCAAACCTCGTCGTCCCACGTCGTAACCCCGCTCGTATCGACGCCGGCGGCTTCCAGCCATTCCCGGTACTCACCGAAGTCCTTGCCCGCGCTGCCAACGAGCAGCGGCTTCTGTCCCAGCAACGTCAGGTTGTAGGAAATGTTGCCGCCGCAGCCGCCGCGCCGCCTCTGCAGCGAGTCGAGGAGGAAGCTCACTGAGATCAGGTGGACCTTGTCGGGCAGGATGTGGTTCTTGAAGTAGTCGGGGAAGGTCATGATCGTGTCGAAGGCGATCGACCCGTTGACAGCGATGGTCATGGCACGATGATCGTGGGGCGGACGGCTACTGGCGAAGAGTCGCTAGAATGATCGCCTGCGGTCGGGGCGTGGCGCAGCCTGGAAGCGCACTTGACTGGGGGTCAAGAGGTCGCTGGTTCAAATCCAGTCGCCCCGACCATTCTCCCCGCTGTACTCACGTTGACTCCCCCGGCCCTCGGAGTCGAACTTATGACGCAGGACTACGCCAAGCTCAGCCATGCGACCTGGCGCACCATTGCGCCCACCTGGGTCAGCAGACGCGAGCGTATTGAAGAATCGGTCGCGCCCGTCCGCGAATGGCTACTCAAGCGGGTAGCCGCTCAGGCTGGCGATACCGTGCTTGAACTAGCCGCCGGCGGAGGCGATACCGGACTCCAGGCGGCGGCCGGCCTTGGCGAAGCTGGCCGCCTCATCTCCACCGACTTTTCGCCCGAGATGGTGGAAGCTGCTCGCAAACGTGGTGCCGAGCTGGGCGTCAACGCCGACTTCCGCGTCATGGACGCACACGACCTGGACCTGCAAGACAACTCCGTCGACCGAGTAATTTGCCGCTTCGGCTATATGCTGATGGCTGACCCAGCAGAGGCCCTCTCCGAGACCCGCCGCGTACTTCGCCCCGACGGCCGGCTCGTGCTGGCAGTCTGGGGGCCGCCCGATCGCAATCCCTGGGCGGCGATCGGCGCCATGACGCTCGTCCAGCGCGGGCACATGCCACCGCCGGACCCCTCGGCCCCTGGCGTCTTCTACCTTGGCGACCAGTCGCGTTTGCGCTCCCTGCTCGAAGGAGCTGGTTTCGCCGACATCGAGATCGCAGAGATTCCAGTTAGCTTCCGCTTCGCCGACGTCGACGACTACGTGAGCATGATGAGCGACACCGCAGGGCCGATCGCCATGGTGATTAGAGACCTGTCGGACGGAGAACTTGAGGCGATCAAGACCCAGCTCACGACGGCCTTTGAACCCTTCGCCAAAGACAACGGATACGAGTTGCCAGGGCTGGCCCTCGCAGCGGCAGCCTCCTGATGCCACCAGCTATGAGCCAGCCATTAGCCTCTGGCATACGCACGACCACAACCACAACCAGTTGACCCATAGCCACGACTACAGCCAGAACGACGAGGAAGAGAATCACGGCAAGGAAGCCCACATCCACGACCACCAGTCCCCCGCGAAATCGCCGGGCTGACGCGACCACGGCTGGGCGGCTGCTGCCACCCTCCGGCGCGTCGATCGACTCGATCGACGCCTATCGTAAAGCGGGCGGTCTGAAAGGCTACGCGCGGGCGAAAGAGCTGGGCGCCGCAAAGGTGATCGATGAGCTGCGCCGCGCAGGCCTGCGCGGGCGCGGAGGCTCCGGCTTCCCCACAGCAACGAAGTGGCGCGGAATCCTGAATGCCGTGGCCGAGCGCAAGTTCGTCGGCTGCAACGCAGCGGAGGGCGAACCCGGGACATTTAAGGATCGCTACCTGCTGCGCAAGAACCCCTTCGCCACACTTGAAGGCCTGGCGATCGAGATCGCGGTCCTCGAGCCGGAGGCCGCGTACATCTGCCTGAAGGAATCCTTCAAACCCGAGATAGCCCGCGTCGAGAAGGCGCTCTACGAGATGCGACCGGTCATGCCCGAGCTCCGCCGCCTCGAGCTCGTCCTCGGCCCCGACGAGTACCTGTACGGCGAAGAGAAGGCCATGCTCGAGGTCATCGAGGGCGGCCTGCCGCTGCCGCGAGTATTCCCGCCCTACATCCACGGGCTCTTCGCCGGCGCCTACGGCGGTCCCGGCGACCAGCTGAATAACCCGACAGTCGTCAACAACGCGGAGACGCTCGCTCACGTTCCCGGGATCATCGCCAATGGCGCCGAGTGGTTCCGAGAATTGGGTACCGACGAGTCGCCGGGAACGATGATCTTCACGCTCTCCGGCGACGTCCGCCAACCGACCGTGGTTGAACTGCCACTGGGTATGACGTTGCGTAGGTTGATTTACGACCAGGCTGGTGGACCAGCGGCGGGCGAGATCAAAGCCGTCTTCCCGGGCGTCGCCAACGCGGTCGCCACGCCTGTCCTGCTCGATACGCCCCTCGGCTTTGACTCAATGAAGCAGCCAGGCTCGGCGCTGGGCTCTGCCGGCTTCATCGTCTACGACGAAACAGCCTGCCTGGCGCGAGTCGCCTATCTCTTCTCGCGTTTCCTTTTCGTCGAATCCTGCAATCAGTGCCCGCCGTGCAAGACCGGCTCACGGCGGATCACCGAGCTGCTCGAGAAGCTCCTCCTCGACGAGGCGGACGAAGCCGATTTGGAGGAGATCGAGGCGACCACAACCTGGGTTACGAACGGCCAACGCTGCTACCTCGCCTCGTCGGAGGCGCTGGTCATCGCCAGCGTCCTCGCCTC
>DASTBR010000257.1:0-5592 GCA_035711945.1 Dehalococcoidia bacterium | reverse complement strand
GGTTGGACAACTCGGCGAGGTAGCCACGGATGGAATGACGGTCGACGTCGGGCCGCTCCAGACGTGATTCGCGAAGGTAGGTTGCGAAGTCGCCGAGGTCCTGGCGGTAGTTGCGGAGGGTGAGGGGCGAGAGGTTCTTCTCGACGCCAATCTCGGTCACGTAGCGATCGATGAGGTCAAAGAGGCCAGTGTGCTGCTTGGGGCAAGTGGATGCTGCGGTGGAGGCGGTCATGGCCGGCGGAGCCCTCCTGTCGGTCGGAGTATAGCGTGACCTTATCTGTCAGCCGAGGGGCGGATGCAATACGCCCTATGGCGCCCGCTTGCCACACATGGGATCGTTAGACCGGGACGAGGTCGCGGTTTTGGGCGGGCTCCAGATCTGCGATTGGGCCTTTCCACGCGCAATTGGTGCATTTCGCAGTTTTCTGGCCGCTGGCGGCGACAAGGCCACCGCAGTCGGGGCAAGGCTGCGGGAGAGGGCGGCTCCAGCTGGTCCAGTCGCACTCCGGGTAGTTGACACAGCCGAAGAATTGGCGGCCCCGGCGGGTCGTTTTCTCCGCGATATCGCCGGCGTCTTTGGGACACTTCACGCCCTCGACCTTCTTAAGGAAGGGGCGGGTCCCCTTGCACTCCGGGTAGCGGGTGCAGGCGAGGAAGGTTCCGTAGCGGCCACGCTTGAGCGTCATCGGAGCGCCGCACTCCTGGCAGAGCTCTTCTTTCTCGAGCTGCGGTTCTTCTTCGAGCGGCTTTGTGTTCTTGCACTCGGGGTAGCCGCTGCAGGCGAGGAACTTACCGAAGCGTCCCCAGCGAACAATCATCGGGTGCCCTGACTTCTCGCAGATCTCGTCAGTTTCCTCGGTGACGACGTCGGCTTCCTTTGCCTTGCCGAGGGCCGTTTCGAGCGGGTCGTAGAACTCCTTGACGACGGGCGCCCACTGCCGCTCGCCGCCGGCGATCTCGTCGAGCTCTTCTTCCATCTGGGCGGTAAAGGGGACGCTCAGCAGGTCGGCGAAATGCTCCTGCAGAAGGTCGTTGACGATGAAGCCGAGCTCTGTGGGTCGCAGAGCGCGGTCCACGCGTTCGACGTACTCACGGTCCTGGATCGTCGACATGATGGAGGCATACGTGCTCGGCCTGCCGAGTCCGTTCTCCTCCAGCGCCTTGACGAGCGAGGCCTCGGTATAGCGCGGCGGCGGCTCAGTAAAGTGCTGGTTGGGGAACAGCTCGACGAGGCTCAGCGCCTGGCCGTGGACAAGGTCGGGCAGGATGGCAGCGGCCGTGTTCTCTTCGTCGTCATCGTCGGGCTGTCCGCCGTAGAGCTCGAGCCAGCCGGCGAAGCGCAAACGACGGGCGTTGGCGCGCAGGGCGTAGTTTGGTTCGCCGCTCTGTGGTAGGGCGTCAATGTCGACGGTGGTGACGTCATACTGGGCGTCGGCCATCTGGCCGGCGACGAAACGATTCCAGATCAGGCGGTAGAGCCGGTACTGGTCGTTGTCGAGGAACGGACGCACGGACTCCGGGTCGCGGCGGACGGACGTCGGCCGGATAGCTTCGTGGGCTTCCTGGGCGTACTTCGACTTCTTGCCGAAATAACGGGCGGAGGGCGGTACGAAGTCCGTTCCGAAGCGGCCGCCGATGTAGTGACGCGTATCGTCGCGCGCCTGCTCGCTGATAGTCGTCGAGTCGGTGCGCATGTAGGTGATGAGGCCGACGGAGCCCTCGTTGGTGGTCACGCCCTCGTAGAGCTGCTGAGCAATCGACATCGTTCGACGGGTCGTGTATCCCAGCTTGCGCGAGGCGTCCTGCTGCAGCGTGCTTGTTGTGTAGGGGGCGGCCGGGCGGCGAGCCTGCGTCCGCTTGCGAATGTCGGATACGCGGAAGCGTGCCTCCCGCAGACGGGTCACCAGATCGTCGACTGCGGACTGAGACCCAAGCTCGATCTTCTCGATCTTGTCGCCGGCGATGCCCTCGAACTTTGCGCGGAAGGCCTGGTCGTCGGCGGCCGAAAGTGTCTTGAGATCGAGCTCGATCGTCCAGTACTCCTGGGGGACGAAGGCCTGAATCTCGCGCTCGCGATCAACGACCATCTTCAGGGCTGGCGATTGGACGCGGCCTGCTGACAGTCCGCGGCGAACCTTCTGGCCCAGGATGGGGCTGATCTTGTAACCAATCAGGCGGTCGAGAACCCGGCGTGCCTGTTGGGCATCGACGAGCTCCTGGTTGATCGGGCGGGGCTCGTCGAAGGCGTGGCGGACGGCATCGCGCGTAATCTCGTGGAAGACCAGACGCTGGTGCGGAATTGATCCAAGGTCAGCCGCCTGTACCAGGTGCCAGGAAATAGCCTCGCCCTCACGGTCGGGGTCGGTGGCCAGCCAGATGTTCTTGGCGCCCTGCGCGGTCTTCTTGATCCTGGTGACGACTTGCTTTTTGTCTGTGGGTATGACGTAGGTCGGCTGAAAGCCTTCGTCGACGTCGACGCCGAGCTTGCTCTTCGGCAGGTCGCGGACGTGGCCGATTGAGGCCTCGACGACGTAGTCGCTGCCGAGGAAGTTGGAGAGCGTGCGGGCCTTGGCAGGGGACTCGACAATGACGAGCTCCTTGCCGGCTGCGCTCTGCAGTGGGGCTGCCGCGCGGCCGCGAGGCCGCGTTCCGTTGCCCTTACGGGCTGTTCGTTTGCGTGTCTTAGGTTGTGCCAATTTAGCTGTATCTCTCTGCGCTTAACATAATACGGCTGTCAAGCGGTAATAGATTTGACCTCACCGTGCCTTCACGTAGTTCATCGTGCCGACCTGCTTGATCGCTCCTTTGAGCTCGAGCATCGCCAGGGCGCTGCTGACCTCTGCGATACCCAGACCTGATTCCCTTCTGACCACGTCGATGTGACGAGGCTCAAGTGATAGGTGGCTCAAAAGGGCGGCTTCGGTTTCGTCGGCCGGCAGCAACTCCGTCATCTCCATCTGGTGCGCGGCCATTGTAAGGTTGAGTTCTTCAAGAATATCGCTGACACCGAGCACGAGTTTCGCGGCGCTATCGCGAATTAACGCATTTGTGCCGCGGCTTTGCGCCGAGTACATGGATCCCGGCACTGCGAAAACTTCCCGATTTTGCTCCAGGGCCTGGTGCGCAGTTATCAAAGCTCCACTCTTGGTATCGGCTTCTACGACGAGAACGCCAAGGCTCAGACCGGAGAGGATGCGGTTGCGGCGCGGGAAAAAGTCGCCGCGCGGCTCAACTCCCGGCGGGTACTCGGAGATCAGCGCGCCTTGCTCGATGATCGAGTGGGCCAGGCGCTTATGTTCGGGCGGGTAGACCATGTCCAGGCCACAGGCGAGGACCGCGATTGTGCGACCGCCGACCTGGAGTGCGGCGCGATGAGCGATGGCGTCGATTCCGCGAGCCAGCCCGCTGACGACCGTTATGCCGTTCGTGGCTAGCTCGGACGATAGCTGCTCGGCCACCTGGCGGCCGTATGGAGTGGCGCGGCGCGTTCCGACGACGGCTACTGACCACTGATCCGAATCGGCCACCTGGCCCCGGATGAAGAGCAAGGGCGGCCTGTCCTCGATCTCCAGAAGTTGTTGCGGGTAGCGAGGGTCGTGCCAGGTGACCACGTGCATGTCGTGCTGCTGGACCCGCTCCATGACCTCGTCGGGGTCGATCCGCGAGCGCGCGGCGATGATCCGGCTGCATGTAGCCTGATCGAGGCCGGCCTCACGCAGCTCGGCACGGGACGCGTTCCAGGCTGCTTCCATGTCGGCGAAATGTGCCTCTAGAAGGCCGAAACGCACGCGGCCGAGACCACCGACGCTGATCAGCGCGACGCGAAACTTGAGATCGGACATCTGTTCCACGATGGCGGATTCTAGCAGAGTCGAGCTATCTGCTGCTAACAGCTACGGCAATCTCGCCACGACGGAGGCCACGGCGACCGTGGCCGTCGCGGATGCCGCGGAGCTGCCCGCACGCGCTCTCAATCTCCACGCCCTTCTCGACGCGAACAGTGCAGGCGATCCCCCGTTTCTTGAGCACGCGTTGGAAGGCGAGTGTTCGCGAGCGGGAGGGCCGTTGGATGGACGAGTCTGGAGTCGGGTTCACAGGAATGAGGTTGACGTGCGAGGGAATTGACGAAAGCAGATCGCCGAGTTGGCCGGCCTGCTCGTCGCTGTCGTTGACGCCTGCGATCAAGACGTACTCGAAGCTAACTCGACGACCTGTCGCGTCGAAAAAGTCACGGGTGGCGGCGACGAGGTCGGCGACTGGCTGACCGGCAGTAGGGATGAGCTGGCGCCGTAGCTGGTCGTTCGGCGCGTGCAACGAGACCGCCAGGTTGACCTGCAGGCTCTCCCGCGCCAGCCGGCGTATGCCCGGGATCAAGCCGACGGTCGAGATCGTGATATTGCGCGCGCCGATGCCGATGCAGCGCCGATCGTTGATGATCTCGACGGCCTTCCACATCGCCGAGTAATTGGCGAGTGGTTCGCCCATGCCCATAAAGACGATGTTCGTGACCGGCCCTTCGTCGCGCAGGAAGATCATCACCTGGGCCACAATCTCGGCCGTGGTCAGGTTGCGAACAAAGCCTGACTG
Source organism: Dehalococcoidia bacterium (assembly GCA_035711945.1). GTDB lineage: Bacteria > Chloroflexota > Dehalococcoidia > WHTO01 > WHTO01 > DASTBR01. The sequence continues at coordinate 1,005 of DASTBR010000257.1, read as the reverse complement.
TCCGGTTGCACAGAACACGCAGCCCATCGCACAGCCGGCCTGGGTGGAGACGCAGACCGTTGAGCGCCCCCGGGAGCCAGCTCGCGCGTCGTAGCGCATGAGGACGCACTCGACGGTTTCGCCATCGCTGAGCTCGAGCAGGGCCTTGCGAGTCATGCGATCGTCGGCGTCCTGCCAGCGAATAACCGACGGCAGCTCGAGGCTCAGTCTCTCGGACAACTTCGAGCGCAGGGCCGACGGAAGATTCGTCATCTCGTCGAAATTCGTCGCGCCGCGCTTGTATGCCCATTCGAGAACCTGGTCGCTGCGGTACTGTGGCTCGCCTAGTTCCTCGAGTAGAGTCTCAAGCTCCGCTGGTGCTAGTCCCCAGATCGGTGTCACCGGTTCAGGCTACCAACCGCTATTGGCCCAGCACGGATCCGATGAGCTCGCGCTCACCACGTGCGAACTCGGCAGCTGAAAGCACCTTGCGGCCTTCTTTCTGAACCTCGAGTAGGCCAAGAAATCCGTCGCCACAGCGAACGATCAAAGCGCTACGTGGGCCGTCCGGTGTCGAGATAGAGGCAATTTTCAGCACGGCGCCCGGTTCGCTATCCACTGGCGTCTCGGCAGGCGACGTAGGCCACGCCTCCCAGACGTGAATGCGGACAGCGCCGAGCGTTGTTTCCGCACCGGGCCAGGGGTTCATCGCGCGGACCCGACGCCAGATGGTTTCGGCGTCGTTGGCCCAGTCGATGTACCCATCCTCGCGCTTGAGCTGTGGCGAGTAAGTGGCCAAGTTCTCGTCTTGGGGTGTGGGCTGCAGCCGCCCTCCCAACCATTCCGGGATCGTCCGCAGGAGGAGATCAGCTGAGAGCGCGGCGAGACGCTCGCTAAGCTCACCGGCGCTTTCGTTGGCTTCTATAGGCAATTGTTCCTGGGACAGGATGGGACCTGTGTCCAGGCCCTCGTCCATGAGCATTATCGAGACGCCGGCGACTTCGTCGCCGGCGAGGATGGCGTTGG